>VAYL01000180.1 GCA_005884305.1 Actinomycetota bacterium | reverse complement strand
ACCGAGGAGATCCAACAGCGGATCCAGCGGAGCTTTCCGGCGGACATGGGGGTCGAGCCGCTGGAGCTGACCGACGAGCTGTGTCGCGGCCGGATCGTCGTCGACGAGCGCCACCTGCACCCGGGGCGGCTCGTGCACGGGGGAGCGTGGGTCGCCCTCGCCGACTCGGTCGCCGCCTGGCAGACGTTTCGCCACCTGCCGGCCGGCTACGACTTCACAACGATCGAGATGAAGCTGAACGTGTTCGCCGGTGGCCGGCCCGGTGACGAACTCATTGCGACGGCCGAGCATTTGCACGCCGGCCGGACGACGCACGTCGTCGAGGTGCGCGTGCACCGCGGCGAGCGCCTGGTGGCGAACCTGGTCGTGACGCAGCTGGTGCTCGCGCCGACGAGCGACGACTAGTCGCCGACGGTGCAGTCGTCGTCCAGGTCTGAGAGGCGGCCGAGCAGGCCGCTGAGCGACTCGACCTCCTCGTCGCTGAGGCGCTCGCCGATCAGCCGCTCGATCGCCGCGTAGTGAGCCGGCGCGCACTCGTGGAGCTTCTTCATCCCGGCGTCGGTGAGCACCGCGTACGTGACGCGTGCGTCCTGAGAGCAGTGGCCCTTCTTGACGAGGCCCGTGGCCTCGAGGCGATCGAGCATGCGGGTGATGCCCGAGGGGGAGAGCCGGACCTCACGCGAGAGGTCGATGCGGCGCATTGAGTGCTCGGGCTCGCGGGAGAGAAGGAACAGCACCTCGTATTCGCTCATCGTCAGGCCGTGCTCCTCGACGAGTCGCGCGCTGAGCTCGCGGGTAAGGGTGGCGTGAGCGCCCAGCAGGTGGCCCAGGGCTTGGACGGGTCCCTGAGATGTTTTCGGAATCAACTGTTGCATACGCAAGTACCTATGCTAGTCTTCTTATTTGACACGTCAAGCATAGTGAGGCTGGAGGAGGCAAATCCAAATGGACCTCGCACTACTCGTACTGAGGCTAGTCGTAGGACTGACGTTCGCGGCGCACGGCGCACAGAAGCTGTTCGGCGCCTTCGGTGGCCCTGGCATCGCCGGCACGGCGGGCTTCTTCGAGCAGATCGGACTCCGGCCGGGCAAGTTGCATGCCTGGGCGGCCGGAATAGCAGAGTTCTTCGGCGGTCTGGCCATAGCGCTCGGCATCGTGACGCCCGTTCCTGCAGCCGCGCTGATCGCGGTGATGACGGCGGCGGTGATCACCGTTCACCTGAAGAACGGTTTCTTCGTCACGAACCAGGGATATGAGTTCAACCTGGCGCTCGCCGCGGCACTGTTCGCTCTCGCGGGCATCGGCGCGGGCGGTTGGTCGCTCGACAATGCGCTGGGCATTGACATGACCGGCACGGGCTGGGCCCTCGGGGCGCTTGGAGTCGGGCTCATCGGCGGCATCGTCGCCGTCATGAGCGGCCGCATCGCTTCGCGGCATCCGCGCGAGCACGGCCACCCGAGCCCCGCTTAGTTCAACCTCATCCAGCCAGGCGGCCTTCGCGTGATGAGCGCGGAGGCCGTCCGGCTGCATGGCTCCGCTACGGAACCCGGTGGACCTCGAACATGTTGGTCCCGAGCTCCTGCTGCGGCAGGCCGGCGGTGATCCCGATCAGGTCGCCGCTGTCGGCGATCCCCGCATCCTTGGCCAAGAGGGCGCAGTCCGATAGGAGCGCGCGCAGGCTCGTCCAGTCCTCGGCCAGCATGCAGCCCACGCCGAACAGGAGCTGCAACCGCCGGACGGTCTCGATCCGCGGTGACACGGCGAGCACCGGGACCCGCGGCCGGTGCGAGGACACGAGGCGGGCAGTCCGCCCGCTGCGGGTCGGGACCACCAGGGCCGAAAGGCCGAGGGTGTAGGTGGATCCGACGGCGGCCCGCGCGACTGAGCTCGCGACGTCCGTCGTGTCGCCGGCGGCCCGATTGAAGACCCAGTCTCCATAGGGAAGGCCGGGCTCCGAGACCCGCGCGATCCGGTCCATCACCCGGACGGCCTCGACCGGGTGATCGCCGACAGCGGTCTCCTCGGACAGCATCACGGCGTCGGTGCCCTGGAAGATCGCGGCGCTGACGTCCGAGACCTCGGCGCGAGTCGGCCGCGGCGAGGACACCATCGAGGCCAGCATCTGCGTCGCCGTGATCGAGGGACGCGAGTGCCTTCCCGCCAGCTCCAGGAGATGTCGCTGGACCATCGGCACGCGCTCGATCGGCAGCTCGATGCCGAGGTCCCCGCGCGCGACCATGATCCCTCCGAAGGCGGCGCGGATGATCGCCTCGGCGTTCTGCGCCGCCTGCTGCTTCTCGATCTTCGCGATCAGAGGGATGTCGGCGCCCGCGACCCGAACGCGGCGCTCCACGGGCTGGAGGTCCTCGGCGCGGCGCACGAAGGAGACGGCGAGCAGGTCCACCCCCTGCTCGACGGCGAAGTCGACCCAATCGAGGTCGGTGCGGCTGGCGGCGGGAAGCGGCACGTCCGTCCCGGGGACGTTCAGCCCTTGGTGCGACGCGACAGGCCCGCCGACCTCGACCTCGCACACGATCTGGTCGGACTGAGTCTGCACCGCACGGAGCCGGATCCTGCCGTCGGCGAGATAGATCTCCTCCCCCTCGTGGACCGCCGCCGGCAGCCCCTCCCACGTCACCGGCAGGTGGTCGGACTCGCCCACCTCCTCGCCGGTGGTCAAGGTGACGTGCGTCCCCGTTTCCAGCTCGACGACGCCGCCCTCGACCTCATCGATGCGCAGCTTCGGCCCGGGCAGGTCGCCGAGGACGCCGACCTCCCGACCGGCGATCTCCGACGCCTCCCTCGCCATCGCGATGTTCTCTGCGTGCTCGTCGCGCGTTCCGTGCGAGAAGTTCAGCCGCAGGATGTCGGCGCCGGCGCGAATCAGCTCGGTCATCGTCTCTACCGAGCGGGTCACGGGACCGATCGTCGCGACGATCTTGGTCCGCCGTCCCCAGTGGGACGCGGCCGCGAGATCCGAGCGCTGTGGGTCGTCGCTCATGTCACCGTCTCCGGTTGCGGCTCGGCGGCATCGGGCGCCTCGAGCGCCTGGATATATGGAAGTCGCCACGCGAGTGCGGCGAGCACGAGGCCGATCGCCACGTTCAAGAGGCACAGGAACCACTGGCCCGCGGACAGCAGCTCCAGGTCGAAGAACGATCGCACGGGCCCGGCGGCGAGGATCAGGGCATAGAGCGCCCCCAGGCCGGCGACCATGGCGAGCATGTAGCTCTGGATGGTGATGTGCTCGCGGCCGGGGCCGCGCTCGAGTAGGAGGATGAAGCAGAGGCCCAGCACGATGAGGGTGGTCGTGGCGGCGGTTCGCCCCTGCTCGAGCGACCCGCCGAAGATGTCGTCGACCATGAAGTAGCAGAGCAGCGAGCCCGCCGCGATGCCCGCCCCGGCCGGGACCGCGAAGGCCGCGAGCGCCCGGAGAAGCCTCCCGCGATACAGAGGGCCCTCGCTTGGCGCGAGCGCGAGCACGAATGACGGGATCCCGATCGTCAGCAGCGCGGCGACCGTGAGCTGCCGCGGTAGGAACGGGAACGCGAACCCGAAGATCGCGGTGATCAGGATGAGGATCCCGGCGTAGATGGTCTTCGTCGCGTACAGGCGACCGAGGCGGTGGATGTTGCGGGCGATTCGCCGACCCTCTCCCACCGCGCGTGGGAGCATGGAGAACTGGTCGCGCAGCAGCACGATGTCGGCGATCCCCTTGGTGATCTGGCTGCCCGACCCCATCGCGACGGCGAGGCGCGCCTGTTTCAGCGCTGGCACGTCGTTGACGCCGTCGCCGATCATCGCGGTGAACCGGCCACGATCCGCGAGGGCCGCCACGAGTGCCTTCTTCTGATCGGGCGTGATGCGGCAGAAGATCGTGTTCCTCTCCGCCGCGTCCGCGAGACCGGCCCTGTCTTCAGGCAGGTTCGGGCCCTCGACGACGCCGGCATCGCTCGGCACACCTACGCCGTGGGCGACGGCCGTCACCGTCTGGCGCGCGTCGCCCGAGATCAGCTTCAGATCCACGTTCTGGCTGCGCATGAACTCGATCGTGTCCGCGGCATCGGAGCGAAGTTGCTCCTCCAGCACGATGAGCGCTCGCGGCTCCACCTGCGGCGGCGGCTGGGTGCCAGGGTCGTTCGGCAGCGGGCCGTGCGCCTCGCCGAACGCGACGACGCGCCGGCCAGCGGCCGTGTGCTGGTCGAGCGTTCGCTTGAGCGCCGGCGGTAGCTCGAGCGCACCTGCCTGAACCAGCACGTCCGGAGCTCCCAGCACGTAGCTCGCGCGCCCGTTCCCGCGGCCGTCGAGGGTCAGGCCGCTCCACTTCCACGACGAGGAGAACGGCACCTCGGCCACGACCCGCTCGGCCTCACCGGGGTAGCGCTCGGCGATCGTCTCGAGCGTGCGGTTGCGTTCGCCCGCCGAGTGGGCGAATCGCGCGAGGGCCTCGTGGGCGACCGCCGGCTGCGTGGTGTCCGCGACCTCCACTGAGACCAGATCGAGCGTGCCGTCCGTCAACGTCCCGGTCTTGTCGACGCAGACGGTGTCGACGGCAGCGAGCGCCTCGGTGGCCGCCATCTGCTGGACCAGCGTGTTCATTCGCGCCAGGCGCACGGCCGCGACGGCGAGCGTGACGCTCATCAACAGGACGAGCCCCTCCGGGATCAGCGTGACCAGGCCCGCGGTCGCCGTTTGCGCGGCATCGTGGAAGGGGACGCTGCGGATCGCGAAGGCGAGCAGGAGCAGAACCGCAAGCGGCACCATGATGATCGTGGTGGCGCGCAGGACGCTGTTGACCTCGAGCTGCAGAGGGGAGAGGGGATGGCGGAAGGTGCGGGCCTCGCCCGCGATCTTCGCCGCGTGGCTCTGCTCGCGGACGGCATCGAGCTCGTAATAGCCCGAGCCCGCGATGCAGAAGGAGCCCGACAGCAGCCTGTCGCCGTCACGTTTGCGGACGCCGTCGGACTCCCCGGTGAGGACGGACTCGTCCATCGTCAACCCCCGCGACGAGACGACGAGGCCGTCGGCGACCAGCTGGTCCCCGGGCTCGACGCGCACGACGTCACCCGGCACCACCTCGTCGGCGGTCAGCTCCAGGATCGCCCCGTCGCGGATCGTCTTGGCCCTGGGCGCGACCAGCAGCGCCAGCTGATCCAGGGTCTCCTTGGCGTTCAGCTCCTGCCGGATCCCGATGGCGGAGTTGACGATCGCGATCACG
>VAYL01000179.1 GCA_005884305.1 Actinomycetota bacterium | reverse complement strand
CGCACCCCTCGAGCTGCTTCCGCTGCTCATCCCCGCCGTCCTGTACTGGTGGCGGGCCAATCACCTCGCGCAGCGCGGGCGTCCGGTGCCGGCGTGGCGCCAGGGTTCGTTCGCGGCCGGGCTGTTGGCGATCGCCCTCTCGCTGATCGGACTCGGCGAGCTCTCCGACGAGCTTCTCTGGCCGCACATGCTCGAGCACCTGCTCATCGGAGATCTCGCGGCGATCCTGCTGGTCCTCGGTCTCACCGGGCCGCTGCTTCAGCCGATCCTGGCGATCAGACCCTTCGATCGCCTGCGCGTGCTGGCGCACCCAGCCGTCGCGCTTCCCGTCTGGGCGGTCAACCTCTGCGTCTGGCACCTCCCGGTGCTCTACGAGCGAACGCTCACCAGCCCACCCCTGCACGCCCTCGAGCACGGAATGTTCATCTTCTTCGGCTGCGTGATGTGGATGCCGGTCCTCGGCCCGCTGCCGAAGCCCGCGTGGTTCAACGCGGGCTGGAAGGTCATCTACGTGATCGTGGTCCGGCTCGTGAGCGCGGTGCTCGGCAACGTCTTTATCTGGTCAGGGAGCGTGTTCTACCCGGCCTATAAGGCCGGAGACGCCGCCCACGGCATCTCGCCGCTGACCGACCAGGGGGTCGCGGGCTCGATCATGATGGGCGAGGGGATGATCGTGACCCTCGCGGTGCTCGCCTGGGCGTTCCTGAAGTG
This sequence comes from Actinomycetota bacterium, assembly GCA_005884305.1. Classification (GTDB taxonomy): domain Bacteria; phylum Actinomycetota; class Thermoleophilia; order Solirubrobacterales; family 70-9; genus AC-56. Next base: position 4,633 of record VAYL01000179.1, on the reverse strand, counting down.
GGCGGCCGACACCACGGAGCGCCAGCGGCTCTTGGACCTCGCCGAGGCGAGGGGCATCGAGCTCGACGAGGCGCGGGCCGCGCGCGCAGTGGCCGCGGGCCAGGCAAAGCACCTCGAGGAGCGGCTGTTGCAGGAAGGAGCGCCGCCCGCGGCCCGCTCGCCGTGACGTGAGACGATGCGGCCGAGGCTCAAGGATGCCCGCCCCAATTCGACTGAGGCGCACCTCGATCGCGATCACCGTCCTCGCGAGCGTGGTCGCGTTCTTCGCCGTGTTCGCCGTCTGGGCCCAGCGCCAGCTCCTCGAAAGCGACACGTGGACCCAGACCAGCACGAAGTTGCTGGCGGACGAGCGCGTGCAAACGGCGCTGGACGACTTCCTCGTCCAGGCGCTGTTCGACAATGTCGATGTCCAGGCGCAGCTCTCGAAGGCGCTGCCCGACAACATCCAGGGACTCGCGGGGCCGGCGGCGAGCGGCGTCCGTGAGCTGGCGCTTCGGGCGGCGGCGGAGGCGCTGAAGAGCCCGCAGGTTCAGGACCTGTGGGCGAAGGCGAACCTGCGCGCCCACGAGACCTTCCTTCAGATCGTCGAGGGTGGCAACGCGACGGTGTCCACCAGCGGCGGGCTCGTGACTCTGGATCTCGGCCGGCTGATCACCCAGGTCGGAGATACGGCTGGCGTCGACCTGCACGGAAAGATCCAGCCAGGCGAAGTACAGATCGTGATCCTGCGCTCGGACCAGCTCGGCTTCGTGCAGGACATGGTCAACGTGCTGCGCCAGCTCTCCCTCGCGCTGCCGGCGCTTGCGATCGCGCTGTTCGCACTCGCCATCTACCTCCCCCGAGGCCGGCGCCGTGAGGCCGTCCGGGCGGCCGGGATCGCCTTCATCTGCGTCGGTGTCGCCGTGCTCGTGACCCGGAGCGTCGCCGGCGGGATCATCGTGAACGAACTCGCGAAGACGGAAGCGGTCCGCCCCGCTGCGGACGCCGTATGGGGAATCTTCACGACCCTGCTGCGAGACCAGGCGGTCGCGATGATCGCCTACGGGGCGCTGATCGTCGTTGGGGCTTGGCTCGCCGGCCGGACCGCGACCGCGCGCGAGATTCGCCGCGCGATGACGCCGGTGCTGGAGCGTCGGGCGTGGGGCTATCCGGCGCTGGCGATCATCGTCCTGCTCGTCTTCTGGTGGAGCCCCACGGAGGGTACCAGCAGGCTGATCCCCTCGCTCGTGCTGATCGCGCTGTTCATCGTCGGCTTCGAGGCCCTTCGCCATCAGGCGATGAGGGACTTCCCCGATGAGACCGCCGAGCAGGCGCTCGACCGCTGGAAGGAGCGGTTCACCGGACTTCGCGCGCGCATGCGTCGGCGCCGGGAGGCCCCGGAGGAGGCACAGGAAGCGGTCGCGACAGACGTGCGCCTCGAAGCGCTCGAGCGGCTCGCGAGGCTGCGCGACTCCGGGGTGCTCGACGGCGACGAGTTCGCGCGCGAAAAGGAACGGATCCTGGCCAGTTAGCGCCGGGCAGCGCTTAGGGTTACGCATATCGCCAGGTCCGTGAGTAGTTCGAGAAGGGGGTACGGAGAGTGAGCCGGTGGGCTGACCTGATCGGCCCTTTGGTCACCCCGCGAAGCCGGCGGCGGACCATCGTCGTGCTGGCGATCGCGAGCGTGCTGTACGTGGCGTTCCTGATCGCTCGCCTCGAGAACTCCGACATGACCAACGGGCTCCTCGCGCTGCAGGTGATCCCGGTCGCCTTGGTGGCGCTCGAGCTGGGGCTCGCACCGGCCCTCGGCTTCGCGGTGGCGGCGATGGGAAGCATCGTGATCTGGGCGCTCACGAAGGACGTCCACATCAGCGCTGGCGAATATGTCGCGCGCGGAGCCGTCTACTTCCCGGTGGCGATCGCAGTGGGGTGGATCGGCGGGCGCCTTCGCGTCGCGGAGAGCACGGTCAGCGCTCGCGAGCGCCGCCTGCGAACGATCGTCGAAAGCTCGACTGACGCCCTGATCACCTCGGACGACGAGGGCCGGATCCTTGCCTGGAACCCGACCGCGGAGCGGATGTTCGGCTGGCGCTCAGATGACGTAATTGGCAGATCCCTGCCAGACGTGGTCATGCCTGAGATCATCAGGGCGCAGTACTGGGACGGCCTACGGGGCTTCCTGATGGAGGGAGAGCACGGCCTCGTCGGTCAGCGCTTCGAGGGGCTCGCCCTGCGGCGGGACGGGAGCGAGTTCCCCACTGAGGTCGCGATCTCGGCGGTTCGGGAGTCAAACCGGTGGATCTTCCATGCCTTCGTTCACGACACCACCGAGCGCAAGGCCCAGGAGAATGAGCGCAAGCGCCTGGTGAGCATCGTTGAGTCAACCGGTGACGCGATCCTCAGTTTCACTCTCGAGGGCCGGATCACGAGCTGGAACCCGGGGGCGGAGCTGATCTACGGATATACGGAGGACGAGGCCCTCCGCATGTCGCTCTTCGACTTGGTCCCGCCGGACCAGCCGGATGACGTCGAGGTCCTCCTGAAGCAGGTACGCGACGGCGGCCGGATCGAGAACACCGACTACGACCGGGTTGGGAAGGGCGGGCGCCACGTCGAGGTGGGGGTAACGGTGACGCCGATCACGAACGCCGCCGGAAAGATCGTCGCCGGCGCCGCGATTCACCGCGACATCTCCGAGCGCAAGCGGCGCGAGCGCTATCTGACCGCCCAGCACGGGGCGACCCAGCTTCTCGCCCAGGTGCCCGATCTGGACGAGATGGGGCCGGCCATCATGCCGATGATCGGCGATGCCGGACCGTGGCTCTGCGCTGCGTATTGGGCGCGTGACGGGGAGCTCCTGCGCTGCACCGCCACGTGGACGACGCCAATGACGAGACTTCCCGTCGCGCCCACGCACGAGGGCGCCGAGGCCGAGTGGAACGCCGCCCAGGCCGAGCCGCTGTGGCTGGTGGGGGACCAGGCCGGCGACGAGCTGCCGAGCGGCAAGCGGGCGGCGCTGGGCGGACTCCGCACCCAGCTGTGGATTCCAATCGTCGTCTCCGGCGAGCTGTTCGGTGCCTTTCAGTTCTTCGACCGGCGACACCGCGATTGGGACGAGGAACTGGTGGGAACGCTTAACGCGATCACCGACCAGATCGGCAACTACGTCCGCCGGCGCCGAGCGGAGGAGGAGGTCGAACAGGCCAAGGATGAGTTCTTCGGCCTCGTCTCGCACGAGTTGCGGACGCCGCTGACGTCGATCATCGGCTACGGAGAGCTTCTCGCCGAGAGCGAGGCCGAACGCCTCACGGAACAGGGCCGCAAGTTCCTGAGCGTGATTCGGAGAAACGCCCAGCGGGAGATGCGGCTGGTGGGAGACCTGCTGCTCCTCGTCCGGATTCAGGAGGGCAGCTTCAGGATGGAGCTCGAGGATGTGGACCTGCGCCGGATCGTGGAGCAGGCGGTGGAGGCGGCTCGCCCCGCGGCCGACAAGCGCGAGATCGAGCTGAGCGCGCGGGCCGACTCCTCACCGGAGTGCAACGGTGATCCGCAGCGGCTCGGCCAGGTTGTGGACAATCTCCTCTCGAACGCAATCAAATTCACCCCGAAGGGTGGGCGGGTTGGCGTGAACCTGAGCGCGAACAACGGCGTCGCAGCGATCGAGGTGACGGACTCCGGGATGGGTATCCCGAAGGAGGAGCAGCAGCACTTGTTCGATCGGCTCTACCGGGCGCCGGGCGCGATGGAGTCCGCCATTCCGGGAGTGGGCCTTGGGCTCACCATCGTGAAGGCGATCGTCGATGCCCATCACGGACGGATCCTGGTCGAGAGCGAGCCCGGAGCGGGCGCCACCTTCCGCGTCGAGATACCAGTCCAGCCAGCGCATCATCCCGAGGAGGTCCCGAATGAATGATCACGCTCGCGTGATCCTGGTCGCCGACGACGACGAAGACATCCTGGACCTCGTCTGCTTGACCCTGGAGCAGGCGGGACACGAAACGATTCGCGCCGCCGATGGCGAGGAGGCGCTCCGTCTGGTCCTGCGACATCGGCCCGACGCGTGCGTGCTCGACGTCGTCATGCCGAAGCGAACCGGTCTCGAGATCATCGAAGTTCTCCGCGACACCGAGGAGACGAGCGACATCCCGATCCTTCTGCTCACCGCCACCATCCGCGAGCAGTACTTGCCGCCGGGCGTCGAGAAGTCCGGGAAGGGCTACCTCAGGAAACCGTTCAGTCCCCGAGAGCTTCAGGAGCGCGTGGCGTGGATCCTGGACCCCCGCGATCGTTGACCCCATCCCGCAGGGCGTCGCAGATCACCGCGATCTGATCAGACGTCTCGCGCATCGCATCCAGCCGGCGCTCGATCGTCGTGATCCACTCCAGGTAGCGCTCGGCGGATACGCCGCCGGTGCCTTGCGAGATCAACTCCAGGTATCCGACGACGGGTGTCACCGTGCTCCGCATCCGCTCGGCCAGATCGGCGAGTTCCGGCGAAACGTCGGGCTTGGACCCGTTCGTGGCCCGAATGTCCCGACTGTGGGCGACCCTTGCCATGGCATGTGCAGTTTGCGCCCGACTGGGATGAGCCCGTATCGAGGATGGTATGAATCGGGTATGAAGGACCGGGTTTTGATCGTCGAGGACGATGATG
>VAYL01000251.1 GCA_005884305.1 Actinomycetota bacterium | reverse complement strand
CAGGTGCCTGGTCTTTCCCGCCTCATACGCCTTGAAGCCGACGATGTCGCCCATCGAGCTGGTGGCATACGAGTGCATGCGCGGGTCGAGGCTCCGTTCGATGGCATGCTGGAAGGCGGCGGCGGTGACCGGTCGATTGCTCGGCGGAGAGAAGCGAAAGCCGTCGCGGAGCCGGTAGGTGTACGTCCTGCCTCCGTTGGTAACCGCGGGCATGGCACGCGCGAGGTCGGGCTGGAGGTGGGCGCCGGCGGGGAACGGCCGGTCGGGGTAGTTGAGGAGCAGCGCGCAGGTCGCGTAGATCGGCGGCGACGGCTCGGCGAAGGCCGGGTCGGTGGAGCCGGCACGCGTGCCCCCGAACAGCTGCTGCTCCACGAAGACCCGCGCGGTGTCCCCCTCGCCGACTGGGGCGCTCGCCGGAGCCGGCTGCACGCTCACCCACAGCGAGCCGTTGGCAATCACCGCCGATTGCGGGCTGCCACCGACCGAGATCGTCCCGCGACACGGTTCCGCTGCCGCTGTTCGCGACCCACACCGCGCCGGCGCCGACGGTGACGCCCGCCGGCGCCTCGCCAACCGGGATCGTGTCGGTGACCGAGTTGGTCTTCGGGTCAATCCGGGCGACGGCGTTATCGAACGGCTCCACGACCCACACGGCACCCTCGCCTACGGCGATTCCGCTCGCGCCCGGCCCGACCGGAATCGTGGTGAGCACGCCGTCCGTGGCTGGATCGATTCGCGTCACGGTGTTGTCGTCATCGTCAGCCACCCACACCCCGCCCGCTCCCACGGCGATGCCGCTCGGATCGCTGCCCACGGTGATGCGAGCCTCGACGTGGTCCCGCCTCGGATCGATCCGCGCCACCGCCCCTCGACCGGTGCTGGCCCACACAGAGCCCGCCCCGATTGCCACGGGTCCACCCGCCGAGCCGAGGAGGGGTCCGCCTCCGACCCTGATCGAGTGGTCTACGCGGCGCAGGGCGGGATCGATGCGCGCCAGCCGGCCCCGACGGACGTCGGACGTCCATACGGCCCCCACACCGGCGGCCATCCCATCGACGGCGCTCCCAGGCGCGATCGTCGCGGTCACCCGATGCGTTTGCGTGTCGATCTGCGAGACGCTTGCGTCGCCGCTGTTGGCGACCCAAACGGCGCCGTCGCCGACTGAGAGGTCGGTCGGTTTCACGCCGACAGGCGAGTCGGCCGTGAGTTTGTCGGTGCCGGGGTCGATGACCGCAACCGAGTTGGGACTGACTGCGATTCCGCCTCCCCCATCCGAGCTGATCGCGACCGCGGCTACGACCACCGCGAGCAGCGCGAGGCCGCCGCCGACGATGAGGATCGCCCCGCGGCCGACGCGAGCCCGAGCGGCGAGGCGCTCCGACCGCGTTGGGCGTGCGGGAGCCTCAAGCGCCGGATCTTGCGCCAGGATCGCGCGCTCGAGCTCCTGGAGCTCACGGCCTGGCTCGAGGCCCAGCTCGTCGACCATCGCCTGGCGGACCCGCCGGTAGCGCTCGAGGGCGTCGGCCTGCCGTCCAGACCGATAGAGCGCGAGCACGAGCTGACGCTGGAGTCGCTCTCGGTTGGGGTGCTCCCGGCAGAGCGCCTCCAGCTCGCCGACCAGCTGGGCGTGGTCGCCGAGCGCGAGGTCGGCGTCGATCCGGTCCTCAAGTACGGCGAGCCGCGCCTCCTCGAGCCGCCCGATCTCGACCTGCGCGAAGGACTCGTAGGCGAAGTCCGCAAGCGGCGGCCCCCGCCATAACGCCAGCGCCCCGCGCAAGCTCTTCGACGCGCGGTCGTGCTCACCAGCCTCAAGGGCGCGCCGGCCCTCGGCGGCGTGCTGAGCAAAGCGGTCGAGGTCGACCTGGTCCGGCTCGGCA
>VAYL01000178.1:7620-8028 GCA_005884305.1 Actinomycetota bacterium | reverse complement strand
GCTTGGCGATGGAGGCGGCGATCGGTGGTGGCACAGCGGCCGAGGCGATCGGGCTTGCCAGGCGGGCACTGGCGGGGGGGCGGCTCGTCGAAGACGAGGCGGCGAACTCGCAGGTCGCGTACGGCGCGGCCGACGCGCTGATGCTCTGCGATCAGTTCGACGAGGCCGCGGAGCTCTACGACGAGACTCTCGAGGATGCCCGCGCTCGCGGCTCTGCGATGGCCGTGGCCTTAGCCTCGCTGGAGCGCTCGAACCTCAGCTATCGGCGCGGTGAGGTTGCCGAGGCCGAGGCCGACGCCCGCCAGGCGCTGGATGCCATCGCGCTGAGCGGCTGGGACTTCGGCACTCCGGTGGCCGTGTGCCTGTTGATCAATGCGCTCATCGAACAGGACAGGCTTTCCGAGGCGG
>VAYL01000178.1:1957-7553 GCA_005884305.1 Actinomycetota bacterium | reverse complement strand
TCGCTCGTGGCCAGCTTCGGGTCGCGCGGGGAGCGGTGCGCGAGGGCTTGAGCGATCTGCTCGAAACGGGTCGGCGGCTCGAGCCCTGGGGCCTCGAGAGCCCGTCCGCTGCGCCCTGGCGCTCGAGCGCCGCGGTCGCCCTCACGATGATGGGCGAGCGCTCCCAGGCGCTCGAGCTAGCGTGGCAGGAGGTCGAGCTCGCGCGAGCCTTCGGGGCCCCGCGTGCCATCGGGATCGCGCTCCGGGCCGCAGGATTGGCTGAGGAGTCTCCAAAGCAGCTCGAGGTCCTCGGCGACGCGGTCGAGGTACTGAAGGATTCGCCGGCCCGGCTTGAACAAGCTCGGGCGCTCTGCGACTTGGGCGCGACGCTGCGACGGACCAAACGGCGCCGCGACGCCCGCGAGACGCTTCGCTCGGCTATGGACCTGGCCGACCGCTGCGGCGCGCTGGCCCTGGTCCGCCGCGCGCGGGAGGAGCTTGCGCTGGCCGGTGCCCGCCCGCGACGAGAGCGGATCGCCGGTCCTGAGGCACTGACTGGAAGCGAACTTCGCATCGTTCAGATGGCGGCACGAGGAATGACGAACCGGGAGATTGCCCAGACGCTATTCGTCAGCCTGAGAACGGTCGAGACGCACCTCACCCACGCGTACCAGAAGCTCGAAATCGGCTCCCGGTCCGAGCTCGCCGGTGCCCTCGATCAACCGGCCCCGGTGTGACGGGACCATCGAGCGCCGGCGCGGTGTTTGGTCTTCGCCGGCGACCGGGTCCGCTACTTGGCATCGACCGCCGATCGTAGAGACGGGAAGTCAGCGGGCAGGTCCGCGGACGGGGCTTGGATCGCTGCCCCGCCCGCCGTCGTGACCACGCAAGCCGACTCGCGGACGATCCCGTCGCCTTGCCGTTGCATTATTTGTTTGGGGATCATCCCCATTTGTTTGCGGCGATTCCGCTCGGCGCGAGTGGCCGGCGCCGCGGTTTACCGGCTCACGCCCAGGCAGTCGATCAGCACCGGCTTAGCGGAGCTCGTGACCTTGATCGCGACGGTGCCGGCGTGCACGCTCGCGAAGCTCGCGAATCGCAAACCGGGTGTGCTCTTCTCCTGACAACGTCCGTGGGCGGTGGTACGGCCGCTCGACTGCCAGCCAAGTTCGCCCGCAGGCTACCGGCGCGGCGCTCGACCCTGGGAACGTAGGGCACGTGGCGGTAGTGGTTCGTTCTGATCATCGCGCGCGTCGCTGCGAAAGCGTTGATGAACGGCGACATAGGCCCAGGTCGCGCGCCAGGCGGGCGCGGCTCCTGTCTCGGGATACGGATCTTTAGGTTGTGCCAACAGTCGTACTTTTAAGTTCGCCCCACCCACCCCTCCACCGGAACCCAGGACCGATTACCAAGCGCCCAGAAGCCCCGCCGAAACCCGTCCGCGGAGCGCCGGCAGACGCTGTCCAGCAGGCCGCCCACGAGACGACCGATCGGGTCATCACCGGCCTCGTTACCGCGGTGCCGTTCGTGCTCTTAGGCCTGGCCGCCTGGCAGACCTGGTCGGACGCCCTCCGCTGGAGCGACGTCGTCGTCTTCGCGGTCCTCTACGTGCTGAGCGGCTTGGGCGTCACCGTGGGCTTCCATCGCCTGTTCGCGCATCGCAGCTTCGCGACCAGCCCGGCGCTGCGCGGCGTTCTCGGCGCCCTCGGCTCGGCGGCGATCGAGGGGCCGGTGATCTCGTGGGTCGCCGATCACCGAAAGCATCACGCCTGCTCGGATCGGCGCGGGGATCCGCACAGTCCGCACGTCGACCACGGCGGCGGCTGGCGCGGGATGCTTAAGGGCCTCTACCACGCCCACATGGGATGGCTGTTCATCCACACACAGCGGGGATCCAAGGAGCGCTTTGCCCCCGACCTCCTGCGCGACCCGGTGATCACGTTCGTCGATCGGACCTTCGTCATCTGGGCGGGGCTGGGACTTGCGATTGCCTTCGGGCTCGGCGTCGCGCTCGGCGACTCGATCGCCGCCGGCCTGACTGCGCTGCTCTGGGGCGGAGCCGTGCGCGTCTCCGTGCTGCACCACGTGACCTACAGCGTCAACTCCCTCTGCCACATGTTCGGCCGCCGGCGCTTCGAGACCAAGGACCACTCGCGCAACCTCGGATTGCTCGCCCTGCCGACGTTCGGAGAGGCCTGGCACAACAACCATCACGCCTTTCCCTTCTCCGCCGTTCACGGACTCGGCCGCTGGCAGCTCGATCCATCGGCGCAGGTGATCGGCCTCCTCCGGCGACTCGGGCTCGTCTGGGACGTGATCACCGTCAGCCCAACGCGCCAGGCAAGAAAGAGGCTGGCGTAGGAAACAGGCTGGAGCACTATTTGCTATTTGGGCGGACGGTTACATGTGTGCAAGGTCTCGACAACCGTTACATGCCACCTCGGCGACAGCGATCAGCGGCAAGCCCGCCGAGCGCTCATTGTCGGCGGAGAAGTCGACGGGCGATTGCGGAAGCCCCGCCGCCTCGATGCATCAATTGCACGATCGCCGCGGGGCGCGCGGCTTGACGGGCACGCCTCTTGGTCTGCATCAACCTACTCTCCCGCGACGTCTCGCCGCAGGAATACGAGCCCGGCCGTGACCAGGGCTGGGATCGCGTAGAGCGCACAAACCCACACCGCCCGGATTACGGGAGCCCAGTCAGCCGGCGTCCGCAAGAAGCCCTGCCAGGCGTTGAACTGCGTACTGAGCAAGTAAGGGTGGAGCCCGCTTAGTCCGGGAAGGATGTCGACCAGCTGCAGGAGCAGCGAGAACATCAAGGTGCCCACGATCGCGGCACCGCTGTTGCGGAACGCCGTCGAGAGCAGGAGCGCGATCGAGGCGATCGCCAGGATCGGAAGCAGATAGACCAGCAGGCTCGCCCCGACCAGGCCAAGGCCATGGGGCGCTGACACCCGGGTCCCCGAGAGGCTGGTGATGGGATTAAAGCCCGAGGCGAGGATTCCTGCCACCAGCGCGACCGCGCCGGTAATCGCGATCGCGAGGATCGCGTAGCTGCACGCGGCGAGCGTCTTGGCAGCAAAGATCTGATGGCGCTCAGCGGAGCGGGTCAGAATCGTCTTCAGCGTGTCGTGGCGATCCTCGGCGGCGACTATGTCGCCGGCGACCAGCGCGGTGATCAGCGGGAACATCCAGATCGACCCGAACAGCAGCAGTACTAGGGGGATCGCAAGACCGGTCTGGTGGACGTAGCGCCCGAACGCGACGTCCTCGGGCTTTCCGCCGTGGGTCACCAGCGCGACCACGAACACAAGCGGGATCAACGCCGCGGCGCCGAGGCCGAGATAGGTGCGCTTCTGCGCGCGCAGCTTGCGAAGCTCCCACCGATAGACCGCAAAGACTCCGGGCATCAGTGCGCCGCCCCGGCCACCTCGGCCACCCGATCGCCCGGCGCTCCGGAGCCGTCCTCCGTGAGCTGGAAGAAGAGGTCCTCCAGCGTGGCGTGCCTCGGGCTGAGCTCCAGCACTCCCGCTCCAGCGTGCGCGAGCGCCCGCGACAGATCCCCCACGACGGGCTCGTCGACGACCTTGAACGTCAGCACGCCGCCTGAGTCGGTTCCCACGTGGGTGATGTCGCCACGTTCCGCGAGTATCGTGCCGGCGCGCTGGTCGTCGGTGGTGCGCAGCCGATAGCTGAGGCCCGCCGTCCGCCGGAGCTCAGCGAGCGAGCCCTCGTAGGCAATTCGGCCGTGGCGGATGATTGCGACCCGATTACAGAGCTCATCCACCTCCGCCAGCAGATGACTGGAAAGCAGCACGGTTATGCCGCGGGTGGCCAAGTCGCGAACGAGCTCCCGCATGTCGCGCATGCCCGCCGGATCGAGGCCGGTAGTCGGCTCGTCGAGAACCAGCAGCCGCGGACGCCGTAGAAGCGCCGACGCGATGCCCAGCCGTTGGCGCATCCCATGGGAGTACCCGCGAACCTTGTCCTTGGCCCTTTCTGCGAGGCCCACGGTGTCGAGCACCTCATCGATTCGGGTTACGACCGCCGAGTGGAGTCCGTCGAGCGCCGCACACAGCTCGAGATTCCGGCGGCCGCTCAGGTACGGGTAGAAGCATGGCGCCTCGACGAAGCCAGCGACCCCCTCGAGCGCCGTCACGCTGAGTTGCGGGTCACGGCCGAAGATTCGCACGGATCCGGCGCTTGGCCGAATGAGCCCGAGCATCATCCGCAACGACGTAGTCTTGCCGGCGCCGTTCGGGCCCAGATAGCCGAACACATCCCCGGCCTCGATCGTCAGGTCAACGCCGTCCACGGCGACGACCCGCCCGTAGCGCTTGCTCAGGGCGCGAACTTCGATCGGCGCCGCCCCGTCCAGGGCTGCCCCATTGGGCACGGCTAGAGTCCTCGAGCGGCGCCCTCGGCGACCGCGGTCGGCACCGACCCGGCGACGACGTACTCGACGCCCTGGCGGTTGAAGTCAATCACGGTGCCGAGCGGTGTCTTGAGCTCCTCGCCGGAGACCCCGCCAATGGAGAGCGTGGGGAGGGTCAGGTCGCCCATCCCGTGTCTCGACGGGCCCGACCGGCCCGAGGACGCGCGCTCGAGGACTGCGATGCCCCCAAGCCCGTGCCCGTACGTGACGAGGGCCGCGCGGGAGTCCCCCAGGTTGACCATTCGCACTTCCTCGCGCTGCATTCCGGCGAGAGAGGAATGCGCGTTCAGCCGGAAGCTCACTCTACGAGCGACCGCCGCGGCTCCGGTGACGGCAGGCCGTGACCCGCGCCCCGCCGGGTGACGCGAGGGCGGGTCGATGTTGGTGACCTTGGTCCCGGGTGGCGGTGAGATCGCAAACACCGAATCCGACACCGGCCCGAACGAGATGTCCGTCGCGCGAAGCTGGAGCACGGGCGAGGCGACTCCGTGCGCGTAAACGGAAGCCTCGAGCGGTACGCCATGGATGGCATCCCACGCCAGTTGCAGCCCGCCAATGAGGCCGCCGTGGCTCTTGGGCGAGATCCGCACGCTGTAGGCGGGACGCCCGGCGACATCCGTTGGCATGGCGCCGCTCAGATCGAGGTGCCGGGCGAAGGTGCTCAGTCCGCGATGGATCCGAGCGATGCTCGGGACGCGATCCGTGCCAGCATCCGAGTTGTTCTTCCCGCCGCGGCCGGTCGGGAGACGACCGCGATAAGCCGTGGCGGTGTCGCCGCTGTACACGAGAAAGCGCCGTCCGTCGATCACCACCTGGCTGTCGCCTCGACCCGAATCCGATTGGAGTTCCAGTCGCAGCTTGCCGTCCGAGCTCGCCCACAGACGGCCCGACCCCCCGGTCAGCAGCGGATCGGAGCCCTGGACGCCGGAGCCGGGCAGCAGATTGTCGGTGAACTGAACGCGCGCGCTGATCCCGGCCACTCCCGGAGCGCTGAGGGCGTCATGAACGGCGACCGGCAACGGCTTCGGCGGCGGGGTCGGACCGCCACCGGTTGCCGCCAACGCTATGGCCGCCGACGCGATGGCCACCAGACCGACGGCACCGCAGATGGCGAGGAGCCGGCGCGTGGAGATCCGCCGCAGATACCTCATGCCACACCCGAATGCACGTGAGCGATAAAGG
>VAYL01000178.1:0-1895 GCA_005884305.1 Actinomycetota bacterium | reverse complement strand
CGATACACGGCGAAGAAGTCACGGTCGTCGGGGGTGAGGTAGCGGGTGGCGGACTGCATCGGGTTCGGCCCGACCTCTGTCGGGACGAGGCCCTGGTGGTGGCTGTAGGTGATCAGGGTGTGCCATTCGGGATTGATGTCGAACTCCATCGCGCGAACCGCCCCCGCACGTTGCAGGATTCGCGCCAGCGAGGTCACGGTCTGGCCGTCCGCGGCCGCGTAGATCAGGTTGCCGCGACGGTCAATGCCGACGCCGGTGCGCCAGACGCGAACTGCGTTGCCGAGCGTGTAGCCCCATTGCGAGCTGTCGTTGAGCGCGGGGTTGAGGTGTCCGTTCCAGACGATCGGCGGCAGACTCTGGCGGGACCACGCAACCTTCGCCCCCGCGTTCGGACCGCCGCTCCACTTCTTGATCGCAATGCGGCCGTCGCGATAGCCGATGAGCGTGGCGTTGCCGTCGGCGAGCGGCTCGTTGACGAGGCCGTTGTCGGTGGAGCCGTTGTTGACGTCCGAGTAGATGAAGCCGCTGTTGAAGGTCGCCAGCAGCCGATAGCGCTGGTCGGACGGAACCATCATCGGCCCGCGTACGGCGGCGTTCGGCGGCTCGTAGCGGCCCGGATAGAACGCCAGGGCGGTGCGCGTGTGGTCGAACCAGGCCACGTAGGCGACAATGCTCGGATAGGCGCGCTCGGGGCGAAAGGTCGTCACCAGCACGGGGGGGCCACCCTTGACCTGCGGGCCGGTCGGCTTCCAGATACCTTCGCCGGGCAGCGGGTGCGCGAAGACCGGCTTGATCGGCGGCGGCCAGGGAGCGGGCTCCTTCTTGGACGCCTTCGCGGTCGACCCGGTCGCCGGCAGGCTCTTCAGCTGCGGTCCACCCTTCTTCGGGGCGTTCCAGCTGTAGTAAACGTGCTCGACCTCGTCGACCAGCTGGTTGCCGTAAGGCACATCGGCTCTGATCCACTCGACGCTGCGCGCGCCGAAGGGCATGCTCGACGGCCGCAACATCCAGTGCGCATACGAATAGATTGCCGGCGACAGCAGCACGAGGACGACCACGACCCAGATCCGCCAGCGTCGCCGCTTGCGGCCGCGCGCAGCTCGGCGTCGCTGCCCTCGGTGCGCTGCAACCCGGGTGAGCAGCGCCGGGCCGGGGGACGAGTCAGCCGCATCCGGCGGGCTGGCGCCAGACCGCCGCAGGACGCCCATTCGCGGCACCTTAGGGTCGATCGACCAATGGCCATTAAAGATCGACGAAGAGATCTATTAGATATGACGGGGGGCGACTTCGCTCCCATGGCGCGACGAAGCGAGCGCGAATGATCAAGCCGAGCGGCCCCAGGCCTGTCGCGTTCGACTTGGTGGCGAGACTCGATTAAGGCGATTCTCGGAAAGCCTTACCTGGTTCCAAGGTCGGGCTGCAAAGTTGCGCAGCCGATTGGACCACTGAAGGAGGCTTGGATTCATGACCTTGGCAATAGTCCTGAACGCAGTATCCGTGACGCTTCTCCTGACCCTTCTCGCAGCGACGATGCGTCTGCCGTTCCGGTTTCGCTCAGGTGCGTCCGTCGCCGCCCGTCAAGCCCCGCAGCAGACCAGGCGCCCGCGCCCGGTGGCGTCGCAGCGCCGTACCGCCATCCGGGATACCCAGGGGATCTTCGCGAGCGAGTGAGTCAGGGCTTCGTCGCCGTCACTCGGGGTGGCGGCGACGAAGCACCAGCACGTCCCAGGCAAGGACGGCGAGAAACCCGCCAAGCGGTATCGCCCATGTGAGGATCCCCTCCACCTCAGTGGAGATGGCTATCAACTGCGGCACCATCTACATCGTCCTCCTCTCAGCTCAGTCGTGGGCTCCCGCAAGCGGATACCCGCTGGAGCGCCCGCCCGGGCGCTCGG
>VAYL01000177.1:2047-7990 GCA_005884305.1 Actinomycetota bacterium | reverse complement strand
GGCAACGGCAGCGGCGGGACGGGCGGCGGTTAACCAGACGTCAGCGCGACTCGCTGCAGCCGGGCGAACGCGACGATGCGCTCAGAGGCGCTGTACAGCGGGTGGCACGCGGTGAGCACCAGTCGCTGGTAGCCGGTGGGGTGCAGGATCCCGAGGTCGGTGGGCTGGACGACCTTCGTGCGCTGGACCCGGTAGTCCAGCGTCGCATACGGCATCCGCAGCTCGATCTGATCGCCGCCGTCCAAGCCGTCCAGATGCCTGAACGGGGCCAGGTAGGTGGTGCGATGCCCCGCGATGGCGGCGGTGCCGGGCTGGCCGGGGAAGGGAGTCTGCGGGTAGTGGCCTGGGCCCTGGGTGAGATCGCCGGTGCTCGTGCCCTGGACGACCACGATGTCGACGCCGATGCTGGGGATGACGATGCGCCCGATCGCCTGCCCGTCGCTAACACGCTGGGCGAAGAGGCGCGCCAGCGCGCTGACCTTCTTCCGCTCGCCGTGGATGCCGCGGATCGCCTTGCGGTCGGCGGGGCCGGGGAAGTGTTGCTCGAGGTCGTTCAGCGCCGACTCCGCGTCGTGCTGGCGAACGGACGCGTAGATGCTCGAGGCCGGCTCCTGCCACACGAGGGTCAGACCCACGTCCGCGAGGACCACGAGCCCCGCGGTGATGAGCGCGACTGCCAGGATGTAGACCGCCCGATCGAGGTACATCCGCACGGCGAACCGTAGAGGGCGGTGTTCGCGGCCGCCGTGCGAGACTTCCCGGCCTCCATGCCGCGCGGAGCCGAACAGCCGAGCTCAAACGCCGTGCCTGGCCCCGATGCCGTCGGGCGGGTGCTGCTGCTGTACTCCGGGGGCCTCGACACCTCGGTGATGCTCCGGTGGATCCAGGAGCAGTACGAGGCCGAGATCGTGGCCCTCACGGTGAATCTGGGCCAGCCGGGCGAGGACTTTGAAGTGGTCGAGGGCAAGGCCCGCCAGCTGGGGGCCGTGGATGCGATCCTCGTGGACGCGCGGGAGGAGTTCGCCGGCGAGTATGTCTTGCCGGCAATCAAGGCGAACGCGATCTACGGCAACGCCTATCCGCTCTTCACCGCGCTCGGACGGCCGCTGATCGCGAAGCTGGCGGTCGAGCACGCGCGCCGGACGGGGTGCGACACCGTGGCGCACGGCTGCACCGGCAAGGGCAATGACCAGGTGCGGATCGAGGCGACGGTGGCCGCGCTGGATCCTGACCTGAAGGTGATCGCGCCAGTCCGGCAGTGGAGCATGAGCCGCGACGAGGAGATCGCTTACGCCCGCGAGCACGGGATCCCCGTCAAGGGCGGGACCGAGACGCCGCCGTACTCGATCGACGACAACCTGTGGGGCCGGTCATCGGAAGGGAGCGAGATCGAAGATCTCACCGAGCCGCCGCGCGACGCCGTGTTCCAGCTCGTGACGCGCCCCGAGGAGGCTCCGGACGAGCCCGAGCTCGTGCGCGTGGAGTTCGAGCGCGGCTGCCCGGTTGCGCTCGACGGCGAGCGGCTCGAGCTCGTGAAGCTGCTGGAGCGAGCCGCCCAGCTCGGGCGCCGCCACGGCGTCGGGATCGTCGACCACATCGAGGACCGGATCGTGGGGCTGAAGATCCGTGACGTCTACGAGGTTCCGGCGGCCGCGATCATCCTCACCGCGCACCGGGACCTGGAGGCGCTCGTCTCGACGATCCACCAGAACAACTTCAAGCGGACGCTCGAGGACAAGTGGGCATACCTCTGCTATGCCGGTCTCTGGCACGACCCCCTGCGGTCGGACCTCGACGCCTACATGGAGTCGGCCAACGAGGTGGTGACGGGGGAGGTCACGCTCAAGCTGTACAAGGGGTCGGTGACTCCGGTCGCGCGGCGCTCGCGCTACGCCCTGTATGACCGCTCGCTGGCCTCCTTCGGCGAGTCGGGCGCGCAGTTCAGCCAGGACTCGAGCCCCGGGTTCATTGAGCTGTTCACACTGCAGACGCGAATGGCGCGCCGGGTCCGACATCAGCAACGGCACCAGCCAGTTTCGGGGCCTGAAGGCCCCTCACCGAAAACCCTGGAGAATGAGGGCGAGGAGCGATGACGACGATCTACCAGCTCATCGGCAGGTTCATGCTCCGGTACTGGCTCGCCCGGTATCGGCGCCAGATCCAGGCCGCGGCGGGCGTGGGTGCAGTGTTCCTGGCCGCGGCGGGCTATCTGATCGCCACCAGGCAGCCGCCGGAGGGGTAGCCCACCCACTGCAAGAACGGTTGCAGCAAGCGGAGTTGCAGACCCCTGCGCGGCGGGTGTAGCTCACACATTCCTAACAATTCGCTACGATGCCGCGCCAACCGCCGAGTCCTCCAGGGCACGTCCCGGGGGAGCGGGGGAACCACTGGGGCCATGTGCCGCAAAGGCGCAGGGTCCAGGGGCGAATCGCGATAGCTCTTCCGCGTAGCGCCAGTCCTTCGGCGCGAGCCCGCCAGCTAACCCCGTAGGCGCAGGAAGGATGAAGCTCTTCAACGACAAGCCGAGACGCAGCGCCCGGTTCGCGGGTGGAACGCGGCTGCGCGCCATCGCGGGTGCGGTCGCCGCCACCGGGGCCCTCGCCGCGGGCGTGACCGTGGCCCACGGGCAGAGCATCAGCGACCTGCAGTCGAAGATCGCGTCGGCCCAGCAGCAGGCGCAGAGCATGAGCGCCGACGTTCAGGCCAAGGCCGACCAGGTGGCCGCAGCCCAGCAGCAAGCGGCCGCTGCGGCCCAGCGGGAGGCGGAGCTGAGCGCGCTGCTCGCGCAGGGTGAGCAGCGCTCGGCCGAGCTCGCCGACAAGGTCGCTCGCACCGAGGCCCACCTTCAGCGAGTCCGCGACCGACTCAAGCGCGCTCTGGCCACCCTCCAGGGGAGGCTGGTCTCGATCTACGAGGGCAACGCGCCCGACGCCGCGGAGATCCTTTTGAACTCCCGCGGGTTCGAGGACCTCGCCAATCGCGCGGAGATGGTGGGCCGCATCGAGCAGGCTGACGCCGACCTCGCGCAGCGCGTCCGCTCGCTTCGCAACCAGGTCCAGGACGCGCTCGCCGCTGTCAAGCAGGCGAAAGCAGAGCAGGACGCCTACAACGCCAGGGTGGCCGACGCGCGCGACCAGATCGCGCAAGTACGGGCCAACGCCGAGGCACAGGCGGCGCAGCTCGAGTCCGCGCGCCAGCAGGAGGCAGCGGCCATTTCAACCCTTCAGTCGAACG
The DNA here is from genome assembly GCA_005884305.1 of Actinomycetota bacterium. Taxonomy (GTDB): domain Bacteria; phylum Actinomycetota; class Thermoleophilia; order Solirubrobacterales; family 70-9; genus AC-56. The sequence goes on along the minus strand of VAYL01000177.1, from coordinate 4,756 downwards.
TCTCCGGCTGGGAGAGCCAGGTCCAGCAGATCCAGGCGGCGCAGGCGGCCGCGGCACAGCAGGCCCAGGAGGCCTCGGCCGCATCGGCTCAGCAGACCGTGTCCAGCTGGGTTGGCGACTGGGCGATCCCGCAGGCGGTCGTGATGTGCGAGTCGGGCGGCAACTTCAACGCCGTCAACCCATCCTCGGGCGCCGGCGGCGCGTACCAAATCCTCCCGTCCACCTGGCGCCTGTACGGCGGCAGCGGCTCCCCGCAGGACGCGTCACCGTCCGAGCAGAGCCAGATCGCATCGCAGATCTGGGCCGACTCGGGCCCGAGCGCCTGGGCCTGCGCCCAGTAGGCGCCGCAGCCGGTTCTAGCCGAGAGTCCGCGGCGCGTCACCGGCTCCGGCGTGGTCGAGGCTGGGTGGGGGAGGGCTCCAGGCAGCCAATTCGGCGATGGTCGGAAAACCCACCCATATGTGCGGGAATCCATCCATCGCCGCCGATCCAGGCCCAATCACGACGATGGTCGAGAACCTTCGCCATGCGGACGAAATCCGACCATCGCTAAGCGGAAACGTCCGCGGCCCCTCCTCGGTGCCCGTCCCGATGACGCCGGCGCCAGCATCCCGTCGGCGCTGACTTGCAGAGTCGCTAGCGCCCGGCGAACGCGTCGGCGGTCCGCTTCAGCCCGTCGGTGACGCTCGTGGCGGCTTTCCACCCAAGCTCGCGCTCGGCCTTGGAGCTCTCGATCGCGATGCGCTGGACCTCTCCCGGGCGGTGCGGCGCCATCTCGGGCTCGAACGGGCGCTCGCAGGCCTCGCCGATCATCCGCCCGAGCTCTAGGACGCTCGTCTCGATCCCGGTGCCGACGTTGAAGGTGCCCACGGCGTCCGCGGCGGCGGCCGCCAGCATCGCCTCGACGATGTCGCCTACGTAGACGTAATCGCGGGTCTGGTGGCCGTCGCCGAAGACCCGGGGCGTCCGGCCTTCGAGCAGCGCGCCGCAAAAGATCGCCACTACGCCCGCCTCTCCGAACTGGTCCTGTCGCGGCCCGTAGACGTTTCCGAGGCGAAGCGAGACCGTCGAGAGGTCGTAGAGCCGGTTATAGACGGAGAGGTAACCCTCGGCCGCGTACTTGGACTGGCCATACGGCGCGTCGGGAAGCACCTCGGCGCTCTCATCCAGCGGCGGGTCCCGCCAATCCCCCTCGCCGTAGATCGCGCCTCCGGTTGAGGCGAACACCACGCGGCCGGTGCCGGCCTGCCTGGCGGCATCCAGCACGTTGATCGTGCCGCCGACGTTCACCCTCGCGTCGAAGAAAGGGTCCGACACCGAGACCCGGACGTCCATTTGGCCGGCCAGGTGGAAGATCGCGTCGGGCGGGCGGCTCTCGATCGTCCCGGCGACGGAGCTCTCGTCGGAGACGTCCGCCTCGACGAGCTTCGCGCCGGCCTCGAGCGCAGCGGTGAGGTTCTCGCGTCGTCCGGTCGACAGGTCGTCGAGGACCTCCACCTCGTCGCCCCGCTCCAGGAGGGTGTCGACCAGGTGCGAGCCGATGAAGCCCGCCCCACCGGTGACCAGCGCCCGCATGGCCACGCAATCTACCCGCCGCTATTGCCGGAGGTTGCGCCATCTTGCTCCAGAGACGGCCGGTGGCATCTGAGTCGGTTGGCATGATCAATCCGTGACGCCGACCGGGGCCGTTCACCTGCACGTCCACAGCGAGTACTCGCTGCTCGACGGCGCCTGCAAGATCGACCAGCTCGCTGCCCGCGCGGCCGAGCTCGGCATGCCCGCGCTGGGGCTGACCGACCACGGCGTCATGAACGGGGCGGTCGAGCACTACAAGGCCTGCAAGGCCAACGGGATCAAGCCGATTCTGGGCCTCGAGGCCTACCTGGTCGACGACCGCCGCGCCGAGGGGCGCGGAGAGCGCAACCACCTGACGCTGCTGGCTGCGAACGACGAGGGCTTCCGCAACCTCGTGAAGCTCACCTCGGGCGGGTTCCTCGACGGGTTCCGCCGCGGCAAGCCCAGCGTCGACGCCGAGCTGCTCGACCGGCACGCGAGCGGGGTGATCGTGCTCACCGGCTGCCTGCAGTCGCGGTTCTGCCAGCGCCTCGTCCACGAGCAGCCGAAGGACGCCCGCGCGCATATCGATGACTTGGCCGGAATTTTCGGGGCCGAGCAGGCCAACGGCGTCGCCGAGCAGGACAAAGCCAACGAGGGAATCGTCCGTACCGCGCGGGAGCTGGGCAGGCCGCTCGTGGCCACCGGCGACGTCCACTACCTGCGGCGCGAGGACCACTCCAACCACGCGGCGCTCCTCTGCGTCCAGACGAAGTCGACGATCGAGCAGCCGAAGCTGACCTTCGACAACAACGAGTACTACCTCAAGAGCCCGCAGGAGATGGCGGAGTCCTTCTCGGCCTGGCCCGAGGCGGTGCCGACGACCCTCGAGGTCGCCGAACGCTGCAACGTCGAAATGGAGCTCGGTCGCCTGCTCCTGCCGCGCTTCCCGACCCCCGACGGTGAGGACCCGGCAACGATGCTCCGCCGCCTGGCGACCGAGGGCCTGCAGCGCCGCTACGGCAACCCGGTGCCGGCCGCGGCCACCGAGCGTCTTGACTTCGAGCTCGGCGTCATCGCCGAGATGGGCTTCGAGTCCTACTTCCTCATCGTGTGGGACTTCGTGCGGTTCGCGAAGGACAGCGGCGTCGCGGT
>VAYL01000177.1:0-1931 GCA_005884305.1 Actinomycetota bacterium | reverse complement strand
ACATCGACTTCTCGGTCCGCGGCCGCGAGCGCGTGATCCGCTACGTCGCCGAAAAGTACGGGCGCGAGTCTGTCGCGCAGATCATCACGTTCGGCAAGATGGCCCCGCGGGCGGCAACGCGCGACGCGGCGCGCGTCCTCGGCTTCGACTACGCGACGGGCGATCGGATCGCGAAGCTCACACCCGAGCCGATGATGGGTCGCATCCCCAGCTTCGACGACTGCCTCAAGCCAGGCCAGGAGCTGCGCCACGCGATCGACTCCGATCCGAACGCCGCCAAGATCGTCGGGGTCGCGCAGGGCCTCGAGGGCATCGTCCGCAACAACTCGATCCACGCCGCCGCCGTCGTCATCGCCGACCGGCCGCTGCAGGAGATGGTGCCCCTGCAGCTCGCCGAGGATCGCAGCGGCCCGGCCGCGAACGGAAACGGCAAGGTGAACGGCCGCGCGGAGCGCTCCTACAAGATCGTCACCCAGTACTCGATGGGGCCGATCGAGGAGATCGGCCTGCTGAAGATGGACTTCCTGGGCCTGCGGAACCTGGACGTGATCGAGGACGCCGTGGAGATCATCGAGCGCTCGCGGGGCGAGAGGATCGACATCGAGGAGATCCCGCTCGACGACGACAAGACGTACGCGATGCTCGCGCGCGGTGACTCCGTCGGCGTCTTTCAGATGGAGTCGGATGGCATGAGCGAGGCGCTCAAGCAGATCCGCCCGACCCGGTTCACCGACATCGCCGCGATCAATGCGCTCTACCGCCCCGGGGCGATGCGCTACATCCCCGACTACGCGCGCGGCAAGCGCGACCCGTCGTTGGTCACCTATCCCGACGACCGCCTGCGCCCGATCACTGAGGAGACCTATGGCTGTGTGATCTACCAGGAGCAGCTGATGGAGATCTCCAAGCAGCTCGCCGGGTTCACACCCGCCGAAGCCGACGATCTCCGCAAGGCGGTCGGCAAGAAAAAGCGCGACCTGATGGCGACCATGAAGGACAAGTTCCTCGAGGGCTGTGCCGCGTCGGGCACGCAGCGCAGGGTCGCCGACGACCTCTGGTCGCTCATGACGGCTGCGGCGGACTACTCCTTCAACAAGTCCCACGCCGCGTGCTACGCGCTGATCTCCTACCGCACGGCCTACCTCAAGGCCAACTATCCGGCGGAGTACATGGCGGCCGTGATCTCCTCGGTCATGTCGACCAAGGACAAGGTCCCGTTCTTCGTCAACCGGTGCGCCGAGATGGAGATCGAGGTCATGCCGCCCGACGTCAACTCCTCCGACCACGGGTTCGTCGTCAGTGGCAAGTCGATCCGCTTCGGCCTTGACGCCGTGAAGAACGTGGGCCACGCGGCCGTGGAGGCGATCCTCACGGCCCGCGAGCGGGGCGGACCGTTCGAGTCGGTGTGGGACTTCTGCGAGCGCGTCGATGCCCGGGCGGTGAACAAGCGCGCGGTGGAGTGTTTGATCAAGTGCGGCGCGCTCGACTCCACCGGCGATCCGCGCAAGGGGATGCTCGAGGTCCTGGGGACGGCGCTGGCCAGCGCATCCAAGGCGCAGGAGGATGCACGCCGGGGACAGTCATCCATCTTCGACCTGGGAGGGGACGCGGCGGCGTCCCCGTCGCAGGACAGCGGCCTCTCCACCCAGCGGCCACCGGTTCCGTCCGAGGAGTTCGACCAGCGCGAGCTCCTGCGGCTGGAGAAGAACACGCTCGGAACGTTCCTCTCAGCGCATCCGCTCGCGGACGTGCGCGACGCCCTGCGCGAGCGCGTCGACTGCAGCCTCACCGACGTCGCCCGCAAGGAGGACGGCGCGTGGGTCACGGTCGGCGGGATCGTCAGCGAGGCGAAGAAGGTCCGCACGCGAAGCGGCGCGTACGTCATGTTCGCCACGCTCGACGACCTGGAGGGGCGGGTGGAGCTCTTCGTC
>VAYL01000176.1:20391-22158 GCA_005884305.1 Actinomycetota bacterium | reverse complement strand
CCCGAGTCCGTCCTCGAGGCCCACAAGGCCCCGGGCGATCGTGAGCGCGTCCGCGACGAGCTCGAAACCACCTCCTCGCGCGCCGGCGTCCAGGATCGACTCGTACAGCACCGCCTGCCGGTCGAAGTACGAGGCCGTCAGGATCCCGAACGCCGGGCTCGCGCCGGTGAAAGCGTCGAGCTCGTACAGCAGGCGGCTGTCGGTGTCGTCCGGTCCCGAAGGGACCCCAAGGTGGATCGCGAGCCGCAGCTGCTCCGGTGGACCTTCGACCGCGCGCACGGCGGTCGCCCGCCGCTCGGTGAAGCGCTCGATCGCCTCGCGCGACACCTCGATCAGGAGCTCATCGAGGCTGGGGTAGTAGTAGAGGACCGAGCTGGGGGCGAGCCCGGCCCGCTCCGCCACGTCCTTCACCCGAACGCCGACGGCGCCCCGCTCCAGGAGGACCTGGCGGGCGGCGCGCGCCAGTTGCTGCCGTCGCTCGGCTTGATTCTTGCGCCGCATCCAGGATCGAATGGTATTCGGCGGACGGGATGTTGACTCGCGCCGTGCGCCGTGCATCCGGCAGGTGTATTCTTCAAATTACGTTCGAAGAATGACTCGGCGATCGACAGGAGTGAGAGACGACCGCGCGACTCGCCCGCGAGCGCGCATTGCCGTCGCGGTGACGGCTGTGCTCTGCATCGCGGCGGTAGCGGCAGGGTGTGGGGGCGGTGGGATCGGGGCTGCCGGCGGCCAGTCCGGACAGCAGGTCGACGCCTCGGGCGCGGTCCAGGGCAAGCTCACGATCTCGCAGTGGCCTCTCTACATCGATCCTGGAAAGAACGGGACCATCAACGAGTTCGAGGACGCGACCGGCGTCCACGTCGACTACATCGAGGACATCAACGACAACAACGAGTTCTTCGGCAAGCTCCAGCCTCAGCTCGCGAAGGGCCAGTCGGGCGGGCGCGACCTGATCACGGTCAGCGACTGGCTCGCCAAGCAGATGTACGACTCGGGCTACATCCAGAAGCTGGACTACGCGGAGCTTCCGAACGTCAAGAAGAACCTGATCCCGCAGCTGCGCCACCCGCCCGCCGACCCCAACCGGCAGTTCACGGTCCCGTGGCAGGCCGGGATGACCGGACTGATCGTGAATACGGATCTGGCGCCCAACGTGAACTCCGTCTGCGACCTGTTCGACCCCAAGTACAAGGGCAAGGTGGACATGCTCACGGAGCTGCGGGACTCCGTGCCGATGACGCTGAAGTGCATGGGGATCGATCCCGATCACGCGACGACCGCCCAGTGGCTCTCGGCCGTGGACAAGATCAAGGAGGCCGCGGACTCCGGTCAGATCCGCCGGTTCACCGGCAACGACTACATCCGGGATCTGAGCTCGGGGGACGTCGACTTCGTTCTCGGTTGGTCCGGCGACGCGATTCAGATGCAGGCCGACAACCCGGCGATCAAGTTCGTAATGCCCAAGGAGGGCTGCATGCTCTGGTCGACGAGCATGGAGATCCCGGTCGGTGCGCCCAACCCGGCGGCGGCGGAGGCGTGGATGAACTTCGTTTACGACCCCAAGGTCCAGGCGGACATCGCGCAGTACGTCAACTACGTGACGCCGGTCAAGGGCGTCAAGCAGATCCTCGTGAAGCGCGATCCGCAGCTCGCCAAGAGCAAGCTCATCTTCCCGCCCGAGTCGTACACGAAGAACTGCACGTACGAGCCCGTGCTGAACGGCGAGCAGGGGCGCCAGGTGACGCAGGCGTTCAACGCCGTCAT
>VAYL01000176.1:17034-20299 GCA_005884305.1 Actinomycetota bacterium | reverse complement strand
CACCTCTCGGCGCCGCCTCGGATTCTCGAGGAGCACTCGGGCTACGTGGCCGAGGTCGCCGTCCCGATTCCTGGACCCATGACGGAGTCGCTCGCGGGGATCGCTCGCGAGGCGGCGGTCTGGCTGGTCCCCGGCTCCCTCTACGAACGAGCGGACGACGGCCGGGTCCACAACACCGCCCTGGTCTTCGCTCCAGCGGGTGAGCTCATCGCCCGATATCGCAAGGTCTTCCCCTGGCAGCCCCACGAGGCTTCCGCGCCGGGCGAGGAGTTCGTCACCTTCGACATCCCGGACGTGGGCAGGCTGGGCCTCGCCATCTGCTACGACGGCAGCTTTCCGGAGACCTTTCGCCAGCTCGCGTGGATGGGCGCGGAGGCGGTCCTGCAGGTCAATCTCACGTCCACCAGCGATCGCGAGCAGGAGCTGGTGATGGCCCGGGCGAACGCGATCTTCAATCAGCTCTTCGTCGTCTCGCTGAACGCCTCTCAGCCGACGGGCGTTGGGCGAAGCCTGGTGGTCGACCCCGAGGGGCTCGTGCGGTTGGAGGCGGGAAGCGGCGAGGAGCTCCTCACCGACGTGCTCGACCTCGACGCGGTCGAACGGGTCAGGCGCTTCGGGACCGCCGGGGTCTCGCGGATGTGGGAGCAGATGATGCGCGAAGGCCCGGGGATCTCGCTACCGATGTACGGGGAAACGGCCCGCAAGCCGACCGGCGCGGCCATGCCCAACGACTGACGGCCGCCCGAGGGCGGCCGCCATGGCGCTGCGAAGACCCTCGACGCGTTAGCGATCGGGATCGATGCGTCCGGCGCGGCGGTGGTCCTTGCCGGCACCGACCAGCTCACGCTCCGCGAGGCGCTCACGCTCCTCGGCCTCGGCCTGCTGGCGCTGGGCGCGCGCTCGTTGCTCGGCCGCCGCGGCCTGCACCTTCTTGGCCTGGGTCTCGCGCGCGGCCGCCCGCTGACGGATCTCACGTGCCTCGCCCCGGCGCTTCGCTTGCCGCCGCGGCCTCGTGACGATGGCCGCCACGATGAGTGCCAGGATCACGGCCCCGACGACGATGCCGATGATTGCGATCGTGCTCACTTGCCTCTCCTCCTCCTTGTGAAACGGCGTTCCGTGCCGTATCTCGCTACCCGGCCTTCGGCCGGCGAACCGGCATGGCCCGCGTGCTGGCTGTTAGCTGACCCTGGCCACACGGCCAGGCGCTGCTATGGGGTCGGGAGAAGCACCTGCTCGATCGACTCGGCGAGCCCGTCGTCGCGCGTGGTGACGATGACGGCGTTCACCCAGACGTCCTCGTCCGCCGTGTCGAACTTCACCGGCATCTGGGTCCGGAACGACTCCAGCGCCTGCTCGCGCCGGACGCCGATCACGCCCGCGCGCGAGCCGGTCATGCCCACGTCGCTGATGAATGCCGTGCCGCCTGGAAGCACCCTTGCGTCCGCTGTCGGCACGTGTGTGTGAGTCCCGAGGACCGCCGCCACCCGCCCGTCGAGATGCCACCCCATCGCCACCTTCTCGCTCGTGACCTCGGCGTGGAAGTCGACGACGATCACGTCGGCGTCGCGGGTAACACGGTCCACGATCGCGTCCGCCTCTGGAAAAGGAGACCGGGCGGCGCGGAGCTGCACCGTGCCGCTCAGGTTGATGACGGCCACGCGGCGATCCCCGACCGTGACGATGGTGTGCCCGCGCCCCGGGTTGCCTGCCATGTAGTTCGCCGGGCGGATCACGCGGTCGGCGCGGTCCAGGAACTCATAGGCGTCTTTGTGGCGGTAGACGTGATTTCCCGTAGTGATGACGTCAACTCCCATGTCAAACAGCTCGGTGGCGGTCTTCTCGGTGATCCCAAGACCACCGGCGGTGTTCTCGCCGTTGGCTATGACCAGGTCCGGGGCGTGGCGCTCGCGTAGCTCGGGCATGACGTTCGCGAGCCCGGCTCGGCCCGGCCGACCCACGATGTCGCCCACGAAGATGATGCGCATTCCGCTGGGAGCCTATTTGGGCGCCGTCGCGGGCCCCGCGCCAGTCAGACCGCGCGGGTGCGGTGGCCCGAGGCGACCTCGAGCTCGCGGCGGATCAGCTCGGCGAGGCTCTCGGACGTATCGCCCCCGCTGCCCGGCCAGCTTGTCGCGACAGCGAGGTGCAGCCGGTCGGGATCGTCGCCGTCGCAGTCGGCGGCGAGGGCGGTATCGGAGCCGCGAAACAGACGAGCGGGAAGCCAGGTGCTCAGGATCCAGCCCTGCCCGATCAGAAGCTGGACCGGCTTCAGCACCGAAGCGACCGGACTGGCATTGCCTTCGCCGGTCGGGCTGTGCAGATGGCGAACGAGGAAGCCGGCTGTCATCCGGATGCCGGTGGAGCCGTAGGTCCCGGCCGCGGGGAAGCGACGCGGCGTCGCGAGATCGCGCGCCATGCGCTGGGTGAGCATGCCGTCACATGCGCGGTTCAGGCAGCCGAGAGCGCGGGGCGTGTGAAGCTCGGCATGGTGGATGTCGACCCAGCGGACACCGGGTGCGTCCTCGAGTTCCGCGAGGGACATCGAGGTGGGCTCGGCACCCGGCACCCATGCGCTCGCCCGCCGGATGAGGCGTGGCTCTGAGCGCTCGACCGCAGTCGCCGCGCTGCCGTTCCGAGTTCCTGCCGAGATCACCGATGCCCTTCCTGTCCCCTAGTAGTGCCATTAAACCGGCAATCCAGCCCAAGTAGTGGTGGCCGGTTCGCTGAAATTGGAAGGTCCGGCTATCCGAATCGGCAGGCGGCTCCCGGCAGGACTGGAATTGCACTCGGCTGGCCGAGGTGGCGTGTCCACTAGCGTTCGCGCCGTGATCGGGCAGGAGGCGAGCGCCAATGGCGAGGTCGTCATCGAGACACGCGCACTCGCCAAGGCGTTTGGGGATCGTCCGGCGCTACGTGGCGTGACGTTCGGCGCGCACCGCGGCGAGCTGCTCGCGGTCATCGGCCCGAACGGCGCGGGCAAGACGACGCTCCTCTCGATCCTGGCGGGCATCCGGAAGCCGGACTCGGGCACCGTGAGCCGGCCGCCAGGGGAGATCGGCTGGGTGCCGCAGCAGGCCGCGCTATATCGCCGGCTCACCGTGGCCGAGAACCTGCGCCTGTTCGCCCGGCTCGAGAAAGTCCCGGACCTGGACGCGGCGGTGGAGGAGATGCTCGACCAGACCGCTCTCGCCGATCGGCGCGACGATCAGGCGGGAACGCTGTCGGGCGGCAACCAGCAGCGGATCAACATCGCGATCGGGCT
>VAYL01000176.1:14742-17003 GCA_005884305.1 Actinomycetota bacterium | reverse complement strand
TCGACCCACGGCAGCGTGAGCGCCTGTGGGACTTCGTGCTGGCGCTGGCGGGCGGGGGAACCACTGTGATCTTCTCGACCCACGACCTCGCCGAGGCCGAGCGCTACGGCCAGCGGCTGCTGGTCCTCGCGGACGGGGAGAACCTGTTCGACGGTACGGCGCCCGAGCTGCACGCCGCCGTTCCGGAGTCCGGGGCCAGGGACTTCGAGCAGGCGTTTGTGGCGTTCCTGCGTGAGCGGGGCCACTGATGCGCTGGCTCTTCGTCAAGGACCTTCAGATCATGCGGCGCTCGCCGCTCCTCACGGCGATCCTAGTCATCTACCCGATCGCGATCGCCGTGCTGATCGGCTTCGCGCTCTCCCGCGGCCCGGCTACGCCGCGGGTGGCGTTCCTCAACGAGATTCCCGCTGGGACACCGCTCGTCATCGGCGGCCACCAACTCGACATCACCGGCGCGCGCGGAGAGCTCTGCTCGCGAATCGACTGCGTCGACGTCTCGAGCGAGGAGCAGGCCCGGCAGATGGTCGAGTCGGGCGACGTGCTTGCCGCCCTGATCCTGCCGAAGGACTTCATCAACGACATCGAGTCGCTCGCGTCGTTGACGCCGTCGCAACCGACGGTGAAGGTGCTGGTCAACGAGGAGGACCCGGTCAAGGCCAACCTCGTCGACGACCGCATCAGCGCGCTGATCACCCAGGCGAATCTGAGGCTGTCGAGGAAGGTGACGCGGCTTGCCGCGAACTACCTGACGCTGCTCCTGCGCGGGGGCCACCTGAACCTGCTCGGGCAGACGATCAACGTCCTCGGGCTGAAGAGCACCCAGGACATCCTCGAGGCCATCCAGCCGGAGCTGCCCAGCGGCAGCCCATTCGCGCCAGCCCTGCAACGTGTGATCACGTTCGCGAGGCTCGCCCGGCAGAACCTGAACCTCGCGAATCCCCTCCTCTCGTCGATCGCCCACCCGATCCAGGTCGAAAAGGAGGTCGTCTCCGGCTCTCCGCCCAGCCTCGACGCGTTCGCGATCTCGGTCGCCGCGACCGTGACGCTGATGTTCGCGACGGTGCTCCTGGTTGCCGGGTCGCTGGCGCTGGAGCGGGAGGAGAACGCCTTCACCCGCCTGACCCGCGGGCTCGTCGCCAAGTGGGCCCTGCTCACGGAGAAGATCGCGCTCGGGATCGCGCTGTCGATCGTGATCACGCTCTTGATGCTCGCGGGCCTCTCGTTATTCGTGCACATCCACTGGGGTCGCTTCCCGCTGATCCTCGCGGCGATCGTCGCGGGCGGTGCGGCGTTCGCCGCATTCGGCGCGGCCATCGGGGCAGCGGCGAAGGAGGTGCGCGCAAGCTCCCTGCTCGCATTCATGATCTCGCTGCCGATCGCCTTCATCTCGCTGGTGGAGTCCGGCACCGTCAGCCCGACGCTCTACGACATCATCAAGATCGTGCGCGCGATCTTCCCGTTCGGCCCGGCCCTCGACGCGATGTCGGGCGGATTGGACGCAGCCGGACCCGCGCTGGGGCTGCCGATCATCCACCTGGCGATCCTGGCCGCCGCCTACGGGGTGCTGGCCCGGATCGCAATTCGCCGCTTCGCTTGAGCCCTGGGCCGCTCACCCGCCCAAGCCGAGAGGGCAAGTAGGGGAGGGCCGGGGCCCCCCTTACCCAGCCTCACCTCCGCCGACGCTGATGGACCGCTGTACTCATCGCCACGGTGGCCGGCGTGGCACCCGCCCATGCGCGGCCGCGATTCCCGACTCCTAGAATCACTCGCGTGAGTTTTCCCGCCACTCGCATGCGGCGTATGCGGCGCACGAAGGCGCTTCGCGACTTGGTCCGTGAGGCCGAGCTGTCGCCGCAGCATCTTGTCCAGCCGCTCTTTGTCGTCGCCGGCGAGGGCGTGCGCGAGCAGGTTCCGTCGATGCCCGGGGTCGAGCGGCTTTCGATCACGGAGCTCGTCGCCGAGGCGACGGAGCTTCAGACGGTGGGCATCGAGGCCGTGATCCTCTTCGGCATCCCGAGCGAGAAGGACGAGGCCGGTTCCGGCGCGTACGACCCCGAGGGCGTGGTGCAGCTGGCGACCCGGGCGCTGAAGGAAGCGCATCCGGATCTGGTCGTGATCGCCGATGTCTGTCTCTGCGAATACACGTCGCACGGGCACTGCGGGATCGTCCGCGAGGGGGACGTGGACAACGACCTGACCGTGGAGCTGCTCGCGAAGACCGCGATCTCCCACGCCGCCGCCGGCGCAGACGCGGTGGCGCC
>VAYL01000176.1:5648-14470 GCA_005884305.1 Actinomycetota bacterium | reverse complement strand
GCGTTCCACGTCTCCGGTGAGTACGCGATGCTGAAGGCGGCGGTGCAGAACGGCTGGATCGACGAGGAGCGGGCTGTCATCGAGACGCTCACGTCCATCCGGCGCGCCGGCGCCGACCTCGTCTTCACCTACTACGCCAAGGACGCTGCGGCTTGGCTGTGACCCCCGCGGGCGCCGCCGCCGGGCCGCGCCCGAAGGTCCGATCGCGCAAGGGCGGGGCGGCCGTGCCGCTCGACGACGCCGACAAGCGCCTGATGAACGCGCTGCAGTCGAGCTTCCCTCTCGAGCCCGAGCCGTACTCCAGTGTCGCGGCCCAGTTGGAGATGCCGATCGACGAGGTGAAGGCCCGCGCCCAGCGCCTGCTGGACGAGCGGATCATCCGCGAGATCACACCGATCTTCGACACCCGGGCGCTGGGCTACGCGTCGATGCTGGTCGCCGCGAAGGTGGATCCCGAGAACCCTCACAGGGCCGCGCGCATCATCAACGCGCATCCAGGCGTCTCGCACAACTACCTGCGGACCCACGAGTTCAACCTCTGGTTCACGATCGCGACGCCGCCCGACTCAGCGCTCGGCCTAGACGGCACGCTCGACGTCGTACAGGCCGAAACCGGCGCCGAGTCCATTCGACAGCTCCCGACACTGACGCTCTTCAAGATCAACATGAACCTGGAGATGGAGCAGGGGACAGACGCCCTCGCGGCGGCCATCGACGCGTCACCCCCGCGAGAGCTCGAGGCCCAGCCCTACGACGACGTCGATGTCGCCGTCATCCGCGCACTTCAGGGGCCGATGGCGGTGACCGATCGGCCCTACGACGCGGCCGCGAAGGAGCTCGGAATGACCACCGAGCGCTTCCTCGACCGCCTCGAGGGCATGGTCGAGCGCAAGCTGCTGCGCCGGGTCGCCGCGATCCTGTTCCACCGGCGCGCGGGCTTCTCGGCAAACGGCATGGGCGTCTGGCGAGTGCCGGAGGACCAGGTCCTCGAGGTCGGCCGGCGGATGGCGGCCGTCCGCGGGATCTCGCACTGCTATCAGCGGCCCACTTATAAGGACTGGCCCTACTCGGTGTTCACAATGGCTCACGGGCGGTCCAAGGAGGAGTGCGATGCGATCCTCAACCGGATCGCCGACGACCACGCCCTCCACGGCGACGACCGGGCGGTCCTCTACTCCTCCACTGAGTTCAAGAAGATCCGGCTGCACTACTTCACCGAGGACTACCGGCGCTGGGAAGAAGAGCATTCCTGAGCATGCAGCACGCCGCATGCAGCATGCAGACGCCTGCGCCAAGTTCTGCATGCTGCCTGCTGCCTGCTGCGTGCTGACGTGAACACGAGCGAGTCCGAAGCGCTATACGCCCGGGCCGTTGAGCTGATGCCCGGGGGCGTCAACTCGCCGGTGCGGGCCATGCGCTCGATCGGGCGCGAGCACCCGATCTTCGTCGAGCGCGGCGAGGGGGCGGAGCTCGTCGACGTCGACGGAAATCGATATGTCGACTGGGTTTGTTCCTGGGGTCCGCTCATCCTGGGGCACGCGCACCCGGCGGTGATTCGCGCGGTTCGCGAAGCTGCCGAGCGCGGCACCAGCTACGGCGCCCCGACCGAGGCGGAGGTGAATCTCGCTGCCGAGGTCGTCGATCGCTTTCCCTCGGTGGAGATGGTGCGGATGGTCAACTCCGGAACCGAGGCGTCGATGAGCGCGGTCCGACTCGCCCGGGCGGTGACGGGGCGCGACACGATCGTCAAGTTCGCCGGCGCCTACCACGGACACGTGGACGGGCTGCTGGCCGCGGCCGGCTCCGGCCTGGCCACGCAGGGCATTCCCGCCAGCCCGGGGGTTACCCGCGCGCAGGCCGCGGACACAGTGGTCGTGCCATGGAACGACCCTGAGGCCGTGGCGGCCGCGGCCGCCGAACATGCGCCGGCGGCCATCCTGGCGGAGCCGGTTCCCGCGAACATGGGCGTCGTCACGCCGGAAGAGGGGTTTCTCGAATCCCTTCGCAAATGCGCCGACGGCGCGGGCGCGCTGCTCATCCTCGATGAGGTGATCAGCGGGTTTCGCGTCGCGCGCGGCGGTGCGCAGGAGCTCTACGGCGTCGAGGCGGACCTCGTGATCATGGGCAAGGTTCTGGGCGGCGGGCTGCCGGCCGCGGCCTACGGCGGCCGCCGGGAGCTGATGGAGCGCGTGGCGCCGGCGGGCGACGTCTACCAGGCCGGCACGCTGTCGGGGAATCCGCTGGCGACGGCCGCGGGACTGGCGACGCTCCGGGAGCTCGGCTCGTCCGCGTACGAGCGCCTCGGCAAGCTGACCGATCGCCTTGCGACCGGTCTGCACGAGGCGGCCGGCGATCGGCCGATCCAGGTGAGCTCGGTGCGAGGCCTCGTGACCCCGTTCTTCACTGCCGATCCCGTCCGCAATTTCGACGGCGCCTCCGCGTGCGACTTGGACGCCTACGGACGCTTCTGCCGCGCGCTGCTGGACCGCGGGGTCTACGCGCCGGCCTCACAGTTCGAGGCGTGGTTCGTCTCGCTCGCGCACGACGGCGCGGCGATCGACCGCACGGTTGAGGCCGCGGCCGAGGCGTTCGACGCGGCCTTCGAGTGACGGCAGACCCCACCTCGCCGCAGTCCGAGCTGGTGCTGGCGCCGGCCACCGGCCGCACCTTCGAACGCGAGGTCGTGCCGGGGCTGGCCGACGCCACCGGATCGGGGCGGGTGCGACTGGACACGATCGCCCGCTGGCTCCAGGACGTCGCCTACGCGGACATCGTCGATGCGGGCCTCGCACATCGCGGTGCCTGGGTGGTCCGCCGGACGCGCCTGCGCGTGGAGTCCTTCCCGCGCTTCGGCGAGCCGGTCACGGTGCGCACGTTCTGCAGCGCGGCCGGCCGCATCGCCGCGGAGCGCCGCACGAGCATCGCCGGCGGGGGAGCGGCGGTCGAGGCGGTCGCGACGTGGATCCACGTCGACACCGAGACGCTTCGCCCGCTGAGGCTGGGCGATGAGTTCAACGCGGTCTACGGCGAGAGCGCCGGCGATCGGAAGGCGGACTTCCGCCTTCGCCACCCCGAGCCGCCGGCGGATGCGCCGAGCGAGCCGTGGCGCTTCCGCGCGAGCGACGTGGACGTCGCCCGCCATGTGAACAACGCGGCTTACTGGGAACCGGTGGAGGAGGGGTTTTGGGGTGCAGCCGAGCCTGAGTCGGCGGACTTGGAGATCGAGTACCGTGAGCCCGCCCAGCCCGGCGAGGCGCGGGTACTCCGGACTGGAAGTGTGATGTGGATCACAGATCCGGCCGGCGCTCTTCATGCTTCGCTCGTCGGGCTCGTCGGCGGATAATCTCGCGCCGTGCCATCGCCAACGGAGGCCCTGGACGAGCTAGCGACGCGCCTGCGCGCCGAGAAATCGGTGATCTCGCCGCACGTCGCCGACCCCGATGGGCACGTCCCCGCGCTGGGGATCCTCGTCGCCGGCGGTCCCCGCGCCGCCGACGCGCCGGCGGAGTACGCGATCCTGTTCGAGTCGATCCGCGAGGGCTACCTGCTGCACTACGCGCGGCCGCGGGTTGTGAACGGTGCCGACGAGGATTTGGCCCTGCTGGCAGGCGACTATCTCTATGCGCGCGGGCTGGAGCGGCTTGCGTCGCTGGGTGATCTCGAGGCGGTGCGCGAGCTCTCGGATCTGATCTCCCTCGTCGCGCAGCTCCATGCCGGCCCCGCCGTCCGCGCGGGTGGCAAGGATGGCGCCGCGGCGCTGTGGCTGGCCTCCGCGATCACGGTGGCCGCGGGCCCGCCGCCGGGCCATGGCAGCGCGAAGGCGGCGCTCCGGGAGGGCGTCCCCGAGGCGCCCGTGAGATTGTGGGAGGGAGCGGCCGCGATGGCCGCTCCGGCGGGCCTCGTTGACCGATTGGGTGGCGCAGCCGAGTCGATAGGCTTCCAGCCCCCTTCCTGAGCGCCGGGTGCGAAGCAAGGAAATGGTTCTGGGCGTAGCGCGAGTACCTCTCAAGACCTGACAGTGGCCGACGCCGCCGACAAGACGAACGGGCCGACCCCCGAGGCGTTGCCGAAGTCGGAACCGGCCGGCTACTTCGAGGGCGAGTCGATGAGCCGGCGGCGCGCCTTCACGGTCGCGGGCCAAGCCGTGGGGGGATTGGCGGGAGCGATCATCGTGCTCCCGGCCGTGGGGTTTGCCCTGGCCCCGATCTTCAAGGAGCCCGACGAGGTCTGGGAGAGCGTGGGCCCCACTAGCCGGTTCACGGCCGACACCTACAAACCCGTCGTGTTCACGCTCGTGGAGGGCATCGGCGAGGCGGGCAAGACCACGGCGTTCGTGCGCAAGGGCACCTCGGCCGGCAACGACCCGTACATCGCCATCTCCACCCGCTGCGCGCACCTAGGTTGCCCGGTCAATTTCGTCGCTGCGGCCAAGAGCTTCGTCTGCCCGTGCCACGGCGGCGTTTACGACTTCGAGGGCAAGGTGATCGGCGGCCCGCCGGTACGGCCGCTTGACCGCTTCCAGACGCGTGTGCGCAACGGCCAGGTGCAGATCGGCCCGCGCTACAGCGTCACCTCGCACCTGCAGCCGGTGCGATACAGGGACCCCGGCGAGTACACGGGCGGGATCTGGAACTACATCTATCCGCCGCGGCCGGACACGCCGCCGCCGCCGTAGGGAGAGCGGATGAAGCTTCCGGACGTCCTCATCCCGCCGCCGCTCAAGAAGCCGCACAAGCCGGGGACCGACAACGGGCGAAACGGCGCCGATCCGCTCGCGCCGGTCAAGGATGCGCCGGCCGACCTCGTCGGCTGGCTCGACGAGCGCACCGGCGGGGCGAGCTTCCTCACCGGGATGCTCTACCGGAAGGTCCCGAAGGGGACCAACTGGTTCTACACGCTCGGCTCGGCGACGCTGTTCGCGTTCGTCGTGCAGGCGACGACTGGGGTCTTCCTGGCGATGTACTACGACCCGTCGCCCACGCAGGCTTACGCGTCGGTCACGCACCTCACCAACGACGTTTTCCTCGGCGAGTTCGTGCGCGGGATGCACAAGTGGGGCGCCAGCGTGATGATCATCCTGATCTACCTTCACATGGCGCGGACGTTCATCTTTGGCGCCTACAAGTACCCGCGCGAGCTGAACTGGATCATCGGCGTGACCCTTCTCATCCTGACGATGATCATGGGCTTCACCGGGTACCTCCTGCCCTTCGACCAGCGGTCCTTCTGGGCCACCGTCGTCGGCGTCAACATCAACGGCACCGGGCCGTTCATCGGCCCGTACCTCAGCGACTTCTTACGCGCCGGCGCCGAGTTCAACGCTGCAACGCTCCCGCGGTTCTACGCGATCCACATGCTGCTCGTGCCGGGCCTCATCATCGCCCTGATCGGCGCTCACCTTTATCTCGTGGTCAAGCTCGGGACGACAGCGCCGCCGTGGCTCCACCCGAAGCGGACCAAGACCACCGTCCGGGAGGAGCGCGTATGAATCGCGCGGAGAAGGAGCAGTACCTCCGCGACTACGAGCTCCTGAAGAAGCAGGGTAAGCCGTTCTTCCCGTACGCGGTGATGAAGGACTCGACGATGGCGCTGGGACCGCAGGCGGACCCGACGTCCACCACGTACACGCCGCGCCCCGACTGGTACTTCTTCTTCCTCTTCGAGGTCCTGCGGGTGCTGAAGCCGCCGTACCTCGTTCCACTCGCGACGATCGGGATCCCGACGATCGCGATGGTCCTGCTGTTCCTCTTGCCGTTCTACGACCGCGGCCCCGAACGCCGGCCCGAACGCCGGCCGATCGCGATGTCGGCGATGGCGATGACCATCGTCGTGATGGCGTTCCTCACCTACAAGGGAGCGAACGCCGGCCCGCCCACCACGGTGGACTTACAGGTGCCAAAGCAATACGAGGCGGGCAAGCTCGTCGTCGGGCAATCCGCGTGCCTGGCGTGCCACAAGATCGCGGACAGCGGCAACGGGACGCTCGCTCCCGACCTCACGCATATCGGATCTCGCATCCCTCGCGCGGCCATCCTGCGCTCGCTGGTCGCCGGCCCGAGCATCATGCCGTCGTTCAAGAGCCTCGGGCAAAAGAAGCTGAACGAGGTCGCCAACTTCCTTTCGTATCTGAAGTAGCCAGACTCCACGCTGACACCTCGCTGATCAGCGGCCATGGCCACTTCCCAGACGTCACTTCCCAGTCGCGAATCCGGCGTTTACGACCTGATGAACACGGCGATGACCGCGGGCATGCACTACCGCTGGCGCGAGCGGGCAGCGGACATGGCGGATGTCGAGCCCGGCGGATCCGCCCTGGACGTCTGCTGCGGGACGGGCGACCTCGCCCTGGAGCTTGCGCGGAGGGTCGGGGCCGAGGGGACCGTGATCGGCTGTGACTTCTCGGAACGCATGCTCGATGCCGCCAGGGCCAAGGCGGAGCGCAACGGCGTTTCGGGCGTTCACTTCGAATGGGCGGACGCGCTCGAGCTGCCTTACGCCGACGCCTCCTTCGACGCCGCCACGATCGGGTTCGGCGCGCGGAACCTGGCCGACCTGGACCGCGGGCTCGCCGAGCTCAGGCGAGTCGTGCGTCCCGGCGGGCGGCTCGTGATCCTGGAGATCACTCAGCCGACGCGCCCGCCGCTCTCCGCCTTCTATTCGCTGTGGTTCGACCGGATCGTCCCGCTGCTTGGGACGGTCGCCGGCGACCGCAGCGCCTACACCTATCTACCGGAGTCGGTCAAGCGGTTCCCGTCCCCGCGCGGCCTCGCCGAGCGGATGGCCGGGACCGGTTTCCCGCGTGTGCGGTACCTGGTGCTAGCGGGAGGCATCATCACGATCCACACCGGCGTGGCCGGAACCTGAGCGCGGTGGGGGGAGGGATCGGCGAGCATGTGTGAGATGGGAGGACCGAGGTGAACCGCACGGCCGTACCGCCACCCGTGACGATGGTGCTGGACGCCGCCGACGCGTGGCTTCCGACCCGCATGGAGGCGGTCGAGGAGCGGCTTCGCCGGCTGGTCGAGGGGCATGGCGATGCGCTATCGGCCGACGCGAGCGCGACCCTCGCCGCCGGTGGAAAGCGGCTGCGCCCGATGCTCGTCCTCCTGTGCGCGGGCCCGGGGGCGGGAGAGGCCGCGATCCGGGCCGCCGCCGCCATCGAGCTCGTCCATATGGCGACCCTGGTCCACGATGACGTCCTCGACGCGGCGCCCCTTCGCCGCGGCCGCCCAACCGTGGTCGCGCGCTCGGGGCGCGAGCGCGCGCTCGCCGTGGGCGACCTCCTCTTCTCACGTGCGTTCGCCGAGCTCGGGCAGGACGGCAGCGAGCGTCAGGTCGAGCTGTTGTCCGGAGCATCGGTCGCGCTCGCGCTGGGTGAGCTCGCGCAGCGGCGCGATGCGTTCGACATCTCGATCTCGGCGGAGCGCTACCTCGAGCGATGTGGCCTGAAGACGGCGCGTCTCTTCGAGTGCTCCTGCCTGATCGGCCGCGCCGGCAAGGGCGGTGAGCTGGCGGCCTCCGCGGAGCCAGATCTCTCGCTGGAGCGCGCGCTCCAGACCTTCGGCCGCGAGATCGGCCTGGCGTTCCAGCTTCTCGACGACGTCCTCGACGTCACCGGGCCGCCGGAGCGGACCGGCAAGGCTCGCGGGACGGATCTGCTTGATGGGACCGTGACGCTGCCGCTCATCCTCGCGCGCGAAGAGGACCGCTCGCTCGCCAAGGTCGATCTGCGGGAGCTGGATGCGGCGGGCGCCGAGGAGATCTGCGACCGGGTGGCGGCCACTGGCGCGCTGGACAGCGTTCGAGCCGACGCCCGCGGCCGGGTCGAGACCGCCAAGCGGGCGCTCGCCACGTCCGGCCTCCGACGCGAGCAACGCCAGCTCCTGGAGCTGGTCGCCGACGGCGTCGTCGAGCGCTATTCGTAAGAGTTAGAAGTCCTCGGGGAGGATGAGGTCGCCGTTCAGGGCGGCCACGAAGCGATCGATCTGGTCCTCCATGTTGGCCCGGACCAGGATGTTGAGGTCATCGAGCACGGCTTCCGTGCCGTGATCGAGAGCCTCATCGAGACGGTCGACCATTTCCTGGCTATACCGCCCGCCACCGTTCCATTCACACTCGGGACACCGGAGGGCGACGTGCCACTGCCGGTCGCTGGCGGGGGCCCAATCCGTGGGATAGACCAGGTCGGACCCGCACTCGGGACAGACGTGGAGATCGCCGTGACGCCGACGCTGTGTGGACGCGACCCGAGTCTCGAAGACACTCGGCTCGAGCCCGCGCTCGACGTTGCTCCCCTTGGCTGTATCCCCGTCTGCCACTTCGCAAGCTCTATCGGCGCGACCCCCCAGATGCTTTAGGTGGCAGACCCCTTGGAGACAGGGGTTAGCCGCTAGGTGCGGCGACTACTCGTTCTCGCGGAAGTTCAGGTAGTAGCGAGAGGGCGTTGGCCCGCGCTGACCCTGGTACTTCGAGCCGGTGGCATCGCTGCCATAGGGATGATCCGCAGGGCTGCTCATCCGCAGAAACGAGATCTGCCCGATCTTCATCCCGGGATAGATCGCGATCGGCAGGTTCGCGACATTGGACAGCTCGAGGGTGAGATGTCCGTCCCATCCCGCATCGACGAAGCCGGCGGTCGAGTGAATCAATAGGCCGAGGCGGCCAAGGCTCGACTTCCCCTCTAATCGGCCCACGAGGTCGTCACCCAGCGCGACGCGCTCGCGCGTTGACCCCAGGACGAACTCGCCGGGGTGGAGGATGAACGCTTTTCCATCCTCGACCTCGACCATCTCCGTCAGGTCCTCCTGGGCTTGCTTTGGGTC
>VAYL01000176.1:1263-5608 GCA_005884305.1 Actinomycetota bacterium | reverse complement strand
TCGACGTGCACGTCCACCGATGACGGCTGGACCGCGTCCTCACCGATCGGGTCGATGACGATCCCGCCGGCCTCGAGCTCGGCCCGGATCGTCTTGTCCGACAGGATCATGCGCGGCAGGGTACCTCCGGCCGAGGCGTGGCCACGGCGGAACCGGATGTCAGCGCCGTCCCAACCGGGCGCCGGATCGCGTTGCCGGGGCCTCCACGCGAGTACCATGCGTCGGGATGCCAAACGTTGGACCACTCGAGTTGGTCGTCGTCCTCATCATCGCCCTGGTGATTTTCGGGCCCAAGCGCCTGCCTGAGCTCGGGCGCTCGATGGGCAAGGGCATCCGCGAGTTCAGGGGTTCTCTCTCCGGCAACGACGACGACGAGGATGAGAAGCCCTCGAAGCCGGCCGAGATCGAGAGCGCGCAGGATGCCGATGAGCCCGTCGAGGGCGAGGTCGTTACCCACGACACCAGGTAAGCCGTGCCGCGTCTGAGAGCGGCGAAGTTCGACGAGCAGATGACGCTCGTCGAGCATCTGGACGAGCTACGGAACCGGATCATCGTCTCAGCGGTGGTGCTGGCCGTCGCATGCGGGCTGTGCTTCTGGCAGAACCACCTGCTGCTCGACATCGCCAATAAGCCCCTCCCGAACAACCTCAACGGCCACCCGATCAAGCCGATCACGTTCGGGGTGGCGGAGCCGTTCATGAGCACGCTGAAGGTCTCCATCTACGCCGGCATCCTGATCGCGCTGCCGGTGATCCTCTACCAGCTCTACGCTTTCCTGCTGCCGGCTCTCAAGCCCACCGAGAAGCGGGTCATTGTCCCGTTCCTGGTTCTCGTCCCGTTTCTCTTCATCGCCGGCGTCGTGTTCTCGTACTTCGTCGTCGTGCCCGCCGCGGCCAAGTTCCTCTTGAACTTCAACCAGACCGAGTTCAACGTTCAGGTGCGAGCGAGCGAGTACTACGGGTTCTTCATCACGACCCTGATGGCGATGGGCCTCGTCTTCCAGATACCGATGGGCGTGGTCGCCGTGACGCGGCTCGGGATCGTGACGCCCAAACAGCTCTCGCACAACCGCCGCTACGCCTACCTGATCCTGATCATCATCGCGATGCTGCTCCCCGGCACCGACCCGGTGACCATGCTGATCGAGGCGGCGCCTCTTCTACTCCTGTTCGAGTTCTCGTTGCTCCTCGCACGTTTCATGGGCACCCCCGGTGAGGCGAGCGAGCAGGCCAGTTCTGCCGAGCCGGAACCCCCCGGTACGCCGGCGGGCTAGGTCCAAACAGGGTCCTCCGTCAAGCTAGGCTGACTGACGTGCTTTTCGATCTTCGGGGCAAGAGAAAGCGAGTCGTGCAGGTCTCATACGTACTCCTGGCGCTGCTCTTCGTCGTCGGCTTCCTGGGCTTCGGCATCGGCGTGGGCGGCGGGCCGGGAGGGATCTTCGACGCCCTCGGCATCGGCAATGGCAGCTCCAATCCCGGGACGTCGCAGTTCCAGGACAACGTCGACGCCGCGCAGGCGAAGCTCGCGAAGAACCCGAACGACACCAAGGCGCTCCTCAAGCTTGCTGAGAACGAGTACCTGATCGGCAAGACCGGCGTGACCCAGGATCAGTCCACCGGGCAGATCTCGATCAGCAACGACGCCCATACCGACTTCGGGCAGGCGGCCGACGCCTGGAGCAAGTACCTGAAAGTCAACAAGGGGAAGCCGGATACCTCAGTCGCCGCGGAGATGGTCTACGTCTACGCCTTCCTGAACGATGCCGCCGGCGCGATCGAGGCCCAGCGCATCGTGGCCGAGAATGAACCGAACTCGAACACGTACGGCACGCTCGCGCAGTTCCAGTACCTGTCGGGCGACATCGCCGCCGGGGATGAGACGAGCAAGAAGGCAGTCTCGCTGGCGTCAGGAGCGCAGAAGAAGGCGATCCAGAAGCAGCTTGACCAGCTTCGCAAGCAGGGTCTCCAGGTCCAGAAGCAGCAGAAGCAGGCGAAGAAGGCGGCCGGCGGCGCCTCGACCACCCCCGGGACGAACCCCCTGGAGGCGCCGTTCGGCGGTGCCGCGGGAGCTCCCACGCCGACCAGCCCGTAGGCGCCCTGACCCCCGTCTAGGGCGGCCAAACCCTCGCTACCATCGTCGCCCCCGGGCCGTTAGCTCAATTGGTAGAGCAGGGGCCTCTTAAGCCCAAGGTTGAAGGTTCGAGTCCTTCACGGCCCATCCTGATCTATACGGCGATGATGGCCACGTCCGCCCCCGCTAGGGTGGCCGCCGCGCCGGGATGAGCTACATCGACAACACCTGGGTCGCCTACGCCTTCGACGAGCCGGCCTCAGCGGACGCGCTCGATGCCGCGCTGGAGCGGGTGAGGTCGCATTACTCGCAGCTCTACGCGGAGCCGCTGACCGGCGGATCGCGCACCTCGCCCACCGTGGGCATGGCGCTCTGGCGCCGGGAGGATCCACGCCTTCGCTGGCCGTGCTGGGCCGAGGAGGGTGGCATCGCCGTCGCCTCGACCAACGCGGCCACCGGCTGGGAGCGGGTGGTGGGCGTCGTCGATCCTGCCCGCGCACCGCTCGAGCTCGGACGGGCGCTCGCGAAGGACCCAGAGCGCTTGGTCGAGCTGAACCCTCCGTTCGTCCTTGCAATCCTCGACTCCGACGCGGGGCGCCTCGTGATCGTGAACGACTTCCTCGCGACGGCCCGCTTCTACGAGCTCCGGACGCCATCGGGCTGGGTGTGGTCGAACCGCTTGGGAGCGCTGCCGCTCTTCGCGGGCATCCCGCCCGAGCTCGACCCGGACGGCTGGGCCATCCACGCTGCTGCGGGCTGGTTCCTGGGGACCACGACTCCGCTCGGCGGGGCCGTGAAGGTCGGCCCAGGCTCGGCGATCAACGTTGTCAGCGGCCCGTCCGGGGCCACCGTCACTCACACGGAAACGGGCGCAGTGAGGCAGCTCGTGGCACCGAGGCGGGCTTCGCTTGCCGAGCAGGCGAGCGCCGCCGCCGGGCAGTCGGTCGCGCTGGCCCGCTCGATCGGCGAGGTCTGGGACGTGGCACCAACGATCAACCTCTCGGGTGGCCGCGACTCGCGGATCTCGGCCGCGGGGGCGATCGCCGCCGGGCTCGAGGCGAAGTTCCGGACGATGGACATCGAGCCCGGCGAGGTGGATGCAGCCCGGCGGCTCCTCGGAGCTGCGGCGCCCTCGCTCGAGCTGGAGGTGCTGGAGATGGAGTCTGGGGATCCCGACGACTCACTCGCCGAGCGGATCCGGGGTATTCACCTCGTCCACGACGGCCTCGCGAATCCGATGGGAGGGCAGGGCGCGCTGGAGCTTCCGCAGCGGGGATTCGTGGCGCCGCTCGTCACCGGCCACGGGGGCGAGGTGGCGCACGGCTTCTACTACGACGCCGCGAGGCTGCGGCGCGAGCTTTTGCCCGCGACGCGCAAGCGGGCGCTTCGGCGGCTCGAGCGCTCGGGCCGGCAGCGGCACAACTCCGCTCGCGAAGAGGCGTACGCCCTCTACCTGAAAGAGGTCGAGCGGAGCCTGGACGAGGGTCGCGCCCACGGCGTCCGAGGAGCGAGCCTGCTCGACTACTACTACCTCGCCGAGCGCCTGCCGCACCGCGCCGGACTCGGCTCCCGTAGCGACCGGTACTCGGCCTGCTGCACGCCGGCCTTTGTCCGCGGGGCCTTCGATCTCCGTCCTCGGCAGCGCACGGGCGCCGCCCTTCACCGGTCAGTGCTGGAGGAGCTCATGCCGGCCTGGAACGCGATTCCCTTCTTCCACGGCGGCGGGGGCCGCATGCGCCCCATGCGGCGGCAGCGGATCTGGGAGCGCCCGCGTCACTCGGCGGACATGGAGGAGATGCTCGCGAGCCCGGAGCTCTGGAGCGACGTGTTCGAACCGGAGCGCATCCAGGGGATGTGGCGCGAGGCCAGGGCAGGGGAGGGCCACTCCCACTACGAGGCGGCGTTCATGCGGATCGCGTGGCGCGTCTGCTTCGCGGAGCACGCCCGGCGCCTCGCCCAACTCATCCCCAAGGATGAGGCCGTTTTCATCCGCAGTGCCGATGCGGATTCCTGATTCGGCTGGTCTAATCGAACTATTGGAGATCGCTGAGTCAACGGTGGCGCTCGGCCCCATTCCAGTCCGATCGAATTGCCTGCGAAGAGCGAGGAAGCGAGCCTCGACAGGCGCCTGATCAAGGCGCTCGGCCATCCGGTCCGCATTCGCGCGCTCGAGGTGTTGAACGCGAGGGTCGCCAGCCCAAGCGAGCTTGCCAAGGAGCTCGGAGAGCCGCTCGGCAACGTCGCCTACCACGTCAAGGTCCTGGAGGCGAACGAC
>VAYL01000176.1:0-1210 GCA_005884305.1 Actinomycetota bacterium | reverse complement strand
GATGCACGTCAATCGCGCCGGCTAGCACCGCCTCGGGGTTGGGTTCAGTGATCCTGGGTAACCGGGCGGCGATGCGTTATTTCTACGGCGCCGCCCACGAGCAGTTTCCGCCCGACGACCTGCTGCGCCAGGCGATCGAGGCCGCCGAGGCCGGTTTCGAAGGGATCGGCTGCAGCGATCACCTCCAGCCGTGGTGGGCGCCGGGGGAGTCTGCCCACGCCTGGGTATGGCTGGGCGCCGTGGGACAGGCCACCGATCAGGTGGCGATAGGCACCGCGGTGACTCCCGCAGGGCCGCGGTACCACCCGGTCCTGATCGCCCAGGCTTGGGCGACGCTCGAGCGGCTGTTCCCCGGGCGCCCGTTCCTGGGCTTCGGCTCGGGAGAGTCGCTGAACGAGTCACCTCTCGGCGCTGAGTGGCCGCCCGTCTCCGAGCAGGTGGACCGCATGGAGGAAGCCCTGGAGATCATCAACTCGTTGTGGGATGGCGAGCGGGTCAGCCGCGACGGCCGGTTCTTCTCCACCTACCGCGCCTACCTGCACACCAATGCGGACCGCCTCCCGCCCATCTACGTGTCGGCTTTCGGTCCCCGCGCGGCATCGGTCGCCGCTCGCCACGGCGACGGACTCTGGACGCTTGCCGATCCCGAGACGGCCCCCGACGTGATCGACGCCTACCGCTCGGCCTGTGAGGACGCGGGCAAGGAGCCGGGCGAGATCGTCCTCCAGGTCCAGTTCTCGTGGGCGGAGGACGACGACGCCGCACTGGAGGGGGCGAGGGTGTGGAAGGGCGCGCAGCCGGACGAGTTCTACACCGACGACTGGCACGACCCGACCGCCATGTACGAGCGCGGCGAGGAGCAGGTCAGCGACGACGAGTTCAAGGAGGCGCTGATCATCTCCTCGGACCCCGAGGTCCACCTGGATCGGATTCGCGAGGCGGAGAACCTGGGGGCGACTACCCTCGCCCTGATGAACTGCTCAGGCGCCGATCCGCACGGCGCGATCGAGTTCTACTCGCAGCAGGTCCTGCCGGCGCTCAAGTCCGTTCGGGCGTAGCAGCCCGGACCAAGCACCGAGGGCGGGCTTCGGACCGCTGAGTGCGCATTTGACGGTGCCATGGCGCCCGTAAATACACGCTCGCCGCCTGGAGTTGGACCCCGGGCCTCAAAACAAGATCAGGAGTAGCATGCGACGCAGTCGAACCACGG
>VAYL01000175.1:5606-9928 GCA_005884305.1 Actinomycetota bacterium | reverse complement strand
GGGTCTCGGCATCGCGAGCCTCCAGGTACTCGGGCTCGATACCCGCGCCCTCGAGCTCGGCGCGCGCGGCGGCGAGAGCGGCCTCGGTCCGCGTTTCGCCCGATGCGGCGACGGACTCGGCGGCTCGCAGGGCGCGGCTCAGCGCCAGCGCCCGCTCACGCTCCTCAGGCCCCAAATAGGCGTTTCGCGAGCTCATGGCGAGCCCATCCGGCTCGCGCACTGTGGGCAGAATCTCGATCTCGACCGGGAAGTCCAGATCGCGCGCCATGCGGCGGATGACGACCGCCTGCTGCGCATCCTTCTGGCCGAAGAAGGCGAAGTGCGGGGCCACGGCGTTGAGGAGCTTGGCGACCACCGTCGTGACGCCCCGGAAGTGCTCCGGGCCGCGCTGCTCAGGTGCGCCGTCGAGAACGTTGGTGAGCCCGCCGCCCACCTCGACCGCGGTGGCGAATCCCTCGGGGTAGACCTCCTCGACCGGCGGCGCGTAGACGACGTCGACCCCTGCGCCCTCCGCGAGCTCGAGATCGCGCGCCTCGTCGCGCGGGTAGGTCGCGAGGTCCTCGCCGGGGCCGAACTGCGCCGGGTTCACGAACAGGCTCATCACGACGACGTCGCACCGCTCGCGCGCCGCGCGCAGAAGCGAAAGGTGGCCCTCGTGCAGATACCCCATGGTCGGCACCAGGCCGATCGTCTGGCCCTCATGCCTGGGGGCCTCCAGGTTCGAGCGCAGCTCGCGCTTCGTCCGGGCGACGATCACCGGACCGCCTCCGCGGCCGCGGCGATCGCTCGGGCTCGCTCGCTCAGTGACTCGTACACGGGGATCAGCTCGGGGGCAAGCTCCTGGAGCGCCTCGAGGTGTCGCTCGATGGTCTCCGTATCGCCGCGGGCGATCGGCCCGGTGAGCGCGTCTGGGCCGCGCTCAGCCCAGTTGGCCGCGGTGCGAAGCACCAGCGACGCCAGCAGCTCACGGCCCGGGGAGTCCACGCCCGCGACGTCGAGCAGCTCGGCCGCGGACTCCTCCAGCGTCACCATCAGGTTCGACGCCATCGCCGCGGCGGCGTGATAGGCGGCCCGACGCTCCTCGGGGACCTCGAACGGGCGCATTTCGAGGCGGGCGCCCAGTTGCCGGGCAAGCTCCACGGCGGCGTCGCTCGAGCCCGCGACGGCGCACGGCGCGCCGGCGAGCTCGGTCGCACCATCGGGAATCGTCTGGAGCGGGTGCAGCGAAAAGACCTCGGCGCCGGCGACGTGCGCGGATGCAAGCGCGTCGAGCGTCGTGGCGCCGCTCGTGTGTCCTACGAAGCGGAGCGGCGGCACGGCGCGGACCACGGCGTCGCAGGCCGCAACGATCTCGTTGTCGGGGACGCACAGCAATGCTGCCTCCGACTCGCGGCCGGCGTCCACGGCGTCATCGCGAGCGGCGAGGCGAACCCGGATGCCCGCCCGTTCGGCAGCTGCCGCGACGGAGCGCCCGACTCGGCCGGGGCCGATGATCGCGAGCGACGGGATCCGCGGCTGCTCCGCGATCCGCACGGTGTTGGTGGGTGATTCCCGTTCCAGTTCCCTCATCGGAGATACCAGACGGCCTTGCGTTGCCCTGGTGAAGTCGGCCAGTCGAGCCGATGGTCCGCGCCGGTGGGTCGCGGCCACTCCGGAGTATAGGAATGGACCTCACTCACGTTTCGGCTACCCCCGCACTTTCCGCATTTACACGCGGTTCCCAGGGAGCGCCGCGGCTACCATCGGCCACGTGCCGATCTATGAGTTCGAGTGCGGGAGCTGCGGCGCCCGGTTCGAGGAGCTGGTCGGAGCCGGGACCCAGACCTCGACGTGCCATGCCTGCGGCGCGGACGAAGCTCGCCGCGTCTACTCGCCGCCGGCGCCGGAGCAGCGCCTGGTGAAATCCGGGGGAACCGCGAGAAAGCAGGAAGCGCGAAACGCGCAGCTTCGCGCGCGTACGAGGCGGCAATTCAAGGCAGCCGGGCAGCGGGCACGGGGCGGGGGATCGACGTGAGCCCCACGCGGGAGGAGCGCCGGGAGCGCCTGGTCGAGGTCTATCGCGAGGCGTCGGTTTGCGAGCTGTGCCCACTCTCTGAGACGCGCACCAGCGTCGTCTTCGGCTCGGGCAACGCGGACGCGGACCTGATGTTCGTGGGCGAGGCCCCAGGCGCCGAGGAGGATCGCCAAGGACTGCCGTTCGTGGGCCGCGCGGGCGGCCTGCTGAGCGAGCTGCTCGAGGGCATTGGCCTAACGCGCCAGGACGTCTTTATCGCGAACGTATTGAAGTGCAGGCCTCCGGGCAATCGGGACCCGCAGCCCATCGAGATCGAGTCCTGCGACCCCTATCTCATGCGCCAGGTCCAGCTCATCGAGCCGCGGGTGATCGCAACGCTCGGGAACTTCGCGACCAAGCTCCTCACCGGAAGCCGCACCGGCATCACCAAGGTGCGAGGGACCGTCCAGGTGCACGAGATCGGCGGCCGGTCGGTGTTCCTCATGCCGTTTCTCCATCCGGCCGCCGCGTTGCGGACGCCATCCCTCGTCGAGACGCTGCGCGAGGACTTCGCGAAGCTGCCGGAGCTGATCTCGCGACCGGGACCCGACGGCGGCGGCGAACGGCCCTCGGCGGAGGACCTCGCGCCGGAGACCGTGGCCGCCGGCTCCGACCAGCTCGGCCTGTTCGGCGGTTGACCCGAACCTCAAGCCCTGCGGAGACCGAGGAGGTCGGCGCGCGGCTGGCGTCCGAGCTTCAACCCGGAGACGTGGTGCTCGTCAGCGGTGAGCTCGGCGCCGGCAAGACCACCCTGATCCGGGGCGCGTGCCGTGCGCTCGGCGTGACCGAGCCGGTGACGTCGCCCACCTTCACGATCGGCCATCGCTACGCGGGCCGGCTTCCGGTGTCGCACCTCGACCTCTACCGGCTCGAGGGACTCGAGGGCGAGGAGCCCGGACTCCTGGACGACTATCTGACCGACGATGCGGTCGCCTTCGTGGAGTGGCCTCCGACATCCGAGCCCGCGCTCGAGCGCATCGCCCTTCGGGTACGACTCGCTCATGAGGGTGGCGACCGCAGGCTGATCGCCGTGGGCCGGCCATGACTACGATCGCTGGCCTCGACACCGCGACCGACGACGTAAGCGTCGCGGTGGTGCGCGATGGTGAAGTCGTGGCCGAGCGGCTGGTCGCGACCCCGGCCGGCGGGCATCCGCGTCACTCCGGGGCGCTGTTGGCCGAGCTCGAAGCGGTGGTGACTGAGGGCGGGGGCTGGAAGGCGATCGACTTCCTCGCCGCCGGCAACGGGCCCGGCTCGTTCACGGGACTTCGGGTCGGGCTGGCGACGGCCCGTGCCATCGCGCAAGCGCTCGGGAAAGGGATCGTTCCCGTTGGGACGCTCAACGCGCTCGCCGGTGGAATCGCCGAGAGCGGCTCGGCGGCGGCCCATTCGATCCTTCCCGTGCTCGATGCTCGCCGCCGCCAGGTGTTCGCCGCGCTGTTCGACCTGGATGGGAAGCGGCGGTGGGAACCGCTCGTCGCGTCCCCGCAGGAACTCGCGGAGCGGGTCGCGGCGCTTCCGGAAAGCCCGCTGGCCGCCGGGTCCGGGGCGCTACGATTTCGCCGTGAGCTGGAGGCCGCGGGCGCCGAGGTCCCTCCGGATGAAGATTCGGCGCACCGGGTCTGGGCCCGGCACGTTTGCCGTCTCGCCGAGGACGGAGCTCCATCTCCTCCCGAAGCGATCCAGCCGATCTACCTGAGACCCCCGGACGCGCAGGTTTGGCTTGAACGAGATTCGCCTTAGACGGCTCGCCTACAGCGACCTCCCGTCGGTGCTCGCGATCGAGCGCCGGTCGTTCGGGACGCCGTGGTCGCTCGCCATGTTCGTGCTGGAGCTCTCGAAGCCGTCCGGGATCTGCCTCGCCGCGGTCCGCGATGACCGCCTGATCGGCTACCTCGTCTGCTCGCGCTACGCGGACGTCTGGCACCTGATGAACATCGCGGTGCATCCGGAGGTCCGCCGGGAGGGAGTCGCCCGCAGCCTTCTGGAGCAGCTGTTCACCGAAGCAGGCGATGACGCGCGCTACACCCTCGAGGTCCGGACGTCGAACCAAGGCGCGATCGCGATGTACGAGCGCTTCGGCTTCCGCCGCGCCGGTCATCGGCGCCGCTACTACCACGACAACGGGGAGGACGCCCTGATCATGTGGCTCGAAACCCGCTCCGTCGTCGAAGCTTGATCGTCCTGGCGGTCGAGACGTCCTGCGACGACACCTGCGCTGCGGTAACGGACGACGCGAAGATCCTCTCTAACGTCATCTCGTCGCAGG
>VAYL01000175.1:0-5356 GCA_005884305.1 Actinomycetota bacterium | reverse complement strand
TGCATGGCCACGTGGCCGCGAACTTCCTGGAGCCCGATCCGCTCGACCCGCCGTTCCTGTGCCTGATCGCGAGCGGCGGGCACACGCTCCTGGCGGAAGTGACCTCGCGCGATGGATTCGAGATCCTGGGGCAGACGCTCGACGACGCCGCGGGCGAGGCGCTCGACAAGGGAGCGCGCCTGCTTGGGCTCGGATATCCCGGCGGCCCCGCGATCCAGCGCGAGGCCGAGGACGGCGATGCGGATGCGTTCGAGTTCCCGGTGGCGATGACGCGCGATCCGGGGCTGGACTTCAGCTTTAGCGGCCTGAAGACGGCGCTTCTGTACACGATCCGCGACCTGAGCGAGGGCGAGCTCGAGCGCCGGCGCGCCGACATCGCGGCGAGCTATGAGGCTGCGGTCGTGGGCCAGCTGGTCGCCAAGCTCGATCGGGCGCTGGATGCCGGCGATTGGCAGGCCGTGGCGCTTGGGGGCGGCGTGGCGGCGAACGCGCTCCTGCGCGAGCGGACCGCGGCGCTGTGCGAGGAGCGGGAGCTACGCCTGAAGCTCGTTCCGGACGAACTCTGCACCGACAACGCCGCGATGATCGCCTCGGCGGCGCGGTTCCTCGAGCCGGTTGCGTACCCGGATTACCTCGACTGGACGGCCGCCGCTTGACGGTCGTGACGCTCTACACCCGGCCGGGATGCCATTTGTGCGACGAGGCGCGCGACGTGATCCTCGCGCTGCGCGACTCCGATAACCGGTTCGAGCTGCGCGAGGTCGACATCGAGGGCGACGCCGAGCTCCACGCGCGGTACCTGGAGCGCATCCCCGTCGTGGAGGTGGACGGCGAGCAGGTGGCAGAGCTCTACCTGGACGCGACGACGCTCCTCGATGCCCTCCCCAGTCCTGGGACCGGTACTGTCCGGGACATGACCGATCACGCTACGCAGGAGCTTGGATGAGCGAGGACGTCGTCGCGGATCGCACCGCGGGCGAGCTGTCGCTGGGCGACGGCGACCGGTTGTCGCTCGGCGTCGCGGCCAGGCTCTCCCGTTATCTCCAGGTCCTCATCCAGGCGCGCAAGATGGGCAAGGACACCATTTCGTCCCAGGAGCTGGCCGAGTACACGCACATCAACTCGACCCAGATCCGGCGCGACCTGTCCGGCTTCGGCAAGTTCGGCAAGCGTGGAGTGGGCTACCGGGTGGATTCCCTGGTGGAGGAGATCCGCCGGATCCTGCGGAGCTCCGGCCAGCACAACATCGTGCTGTTCGGCGCCGGAAACCTGGGCCAGGCGATCGCGAGCTCCGACATCTTCGCCGACCACGGCTTCCAGATCGTCGCGATCTTCGACGTCGAGCCGAAGCTGGTCGGCCGCAACTTCGGCGAGGTGGAGGTACACGACGTCGCCGACCTGCCGACGGTGGTCGACGAGCAGGACGTGGTCGTCGGCGTGCTCGCCGTGCCGTCCGGGGCGGCCCAGGACGTGGCCGACCGGCTCGTGGACGCCGGCGTGAAGATCATCTTCAACTACTCCGAGCAGCTCCTTCAGGTGCCCCCGGACGTGACCGTCCACACCTCAAGCCCGGCCGTCGATCTCCTCTACGCGCTGTACTTCTATCTGACGTAGAGCGCATGACCGCGACCCAGGACGATTCGTACCTGGATCTCGACCAGGCCCGCCAGCTCTTCGCTGCCTCCATCGATTTCACGATCGGCCTTGAGGAGGAGTTCGCCCTGATCGACCCCGAGACGCTCGATTTGGTGCACCGCTTCGAGGAGCTCTACGCCGCGTGCAAGGCGGACGAGGTGCTCACTGACTCGGTTGCGGGCGAGCTCATCTCCTCGGAAATCGAGATTCGCTCGGGCAAGTCGCAGACGTTCGCAGAAGCGATGGAGCGTCAGCGGGAGCACCGGGCGCGCCTCTTCGCGACCGCGCACGAGCTCGGCATCCAGCTCGCGGCCACCGGCACCCACCCCTGGGCCAGCTACCTGGACCAGAAGATCATTGACACGGCGCACTACCAGCGCCTGCGCCAGGAGCTCCGCTGGGTCGCCCAGCGCAACAACACGTGGAGCCTCCACGTCCACGTCGGTGTGCGCGACGCGGATCGCGCGGTCGCGGTTTGCGATCACCTGCGGGGCGTCCTGCCCGAGCTGCTCGCGCTGTCCGCGAACTCTCCGTTCCTCGATGGGCAGGAGACTGGGCTCCACTCGGTGCGGACCGAGATCTTCACCCGCACGTTTCCGCGCTGCGGTGTCCACGAGCCGTTCGGCGACTGGGCGACCTATGCAGATTTCGTCGATCTCCTGGTGCGAACGGACTCGATTGTCGAGGCGACGCAGCTGTGGTGGAGCGTGCGGCCCCACCACGCGTTCGGGACCGTCGAGCTGCGGATCTGCGACGCGCAGTCGCGCGGAAGCGAGTCGTTTGCGCTTGCCGGGCTGATCGCGGCGTGCATCGCCCAGTCCGCGCTGGACTACGACGACGGCGGCCTGCCCGAGCCGCTCCGTCAGCGGCAGATCGAGGAGAACCTGTGGCGGGCGATCCGGCATGGCATGGACGGGCGGATGATCGACTTCGAACTGCGCGAGGAGATCCCCACGCGGGCGGCGGTCGAGCAGCTGGTCGAGTGGACCGCTCCCGCACGGAAGCTGATGGGGATCGACGTGGCCATCCCCGAGGCAAACGGCGCCCAGCGCGCGTACGCTGCTACCGCCGGAGGCGCGCGAGTAGAGGACATCTACCGCGAATCGGTAGCCGAGACACAACGTACCTACATACCCGAGGGGGTGTCGACAGCGTGAACACGGAGGAGGGTCAGCAGCAGCCCGGCGGGGAGGAGGCGCGCCAGCCCACGCAGGACGAGATGCGCGAGCAGCTCGAGGAGCAGCTGCGCAAGGTTCGCGTCCAGGATCTGCTGCTGGAAAGCGTCGTCAGCGTGCTCAATCTGTCCGCCCGGCGGATCGCGAAGGAGGACGAACGCGATCTGGAGCAGGCACGGGTCGGCATTGAGGCCGTTCGGGCCGTGATCGGGCTCCTCGACTCGGAGCCGGCGGCGCAGGTGCGGAGCGCGCTTGCGGAGGTCCAGATGCTCTACGCCAAGGAGGCGGGGGCGGCGGGCGAGCCAGGGCCAGAGGGCGGCGGAGAGCCGGAACCGCCGGCGCAGCAACCGCCGTCCGGCGGCGCTCAGAGCCGTGGCCCCTCCAAGCTGTGGACGCCGCCCGGAACGTAGCCTGACGAGGGCCTTGGCGGGAGTTTCCAGCCCCAGGTCCACTATGCTCCCCGCGCTTCGGCGGCCCCTGGGATGGCCGCCCCCTCACCCCCCGACCACCGGAGGACTAACACTTGACCAAGTTCCTGACCGATTACGGCGTCGTTATCGCGCTGGCGTGCGCCGCCGCAGCCGTCGTTTACGGCGCCGTCATC
The DNA here is from genome assembly GCA_005884305.1 of Actinomycetota bacterium. Taxonomy (GTDB): domain Bacteria; phylum Actinomycetota; class Thermoleophilia; order Solirubrobacterales; family 70-9; genus AC-56. The sequence continues at coordinate 1,942 of VAYL01000175.1, read as the reverse complement.
ACGCGCCGGCTGCTCACGCGCTCGCCCGGCAACGAGCGGATGCAGGAGATCTCGGGCGCGGTCCAGGAGGGCGCGAAGGCGTACCTCACGCGGCAGTACACGATCATCGCGGGGGTTGCGATCGTCCTGGCCGTTCTGCTCATCATCTTGCGGAACCTGGACACGGCGATTGGGTTCGTCATCGGCGGGGCGCTCTCCGGGTCGGCCGGGTTCATCGGCATGAACCTCTCGGTGCGGGCGAACTCCCGGGTCGCGGAAGCGGCGCGGGGCGGAGTGCCGCCGGCGCTGGACGTCGCGTTCAAGGGCGGTTCCGTCACCGGGCTGCTGGTGGTCGGCCTCGCGCTCCTGGGCGTTGCCGGGTACTTCGGGATCCTGCTGATCACGGGGCAGACCGACAAGGAGGCGGTCGACGCGCTGGTCGGGCTGGGATTCGGCGGCTCGCTGATCTCGGTATTTGCGCGCCTCGGGGGAGGGATCTTCACCAAGGCGGCCGACGTGGGGGCGGATCTCGTGGGGAAGGTGGAGGCCGGTATCCCGGAGGACGACCCGCGCAACCCGGCCGTGATCGCCGACAACGTCGGCGACAACGTCGGTGACTGCGCGGGAATGGCGGCCGACCTCTTCGAGACCTACGCCGTGACGTCCGTGGCGGTGATGCTGCTTGGCGTCCTGACGTTCGCCGAGTCCCGCGAGGTCGCGATGTATCCGCTCGTCATCGGCGGCGTGGCGATCATCGCCTCGATCATCGGCGCGCTCTCGGTGCGCACGCGAGGCGACAAGGTCGAGGGCGCGCTCTACCGGGGCCTGGCGGTCTCGGGGATCCTCTCGATCGCCGCCTTCTACCCGATCACCAAATGGTTGATGGACAACATCACCTTCAAGGCGGCGAACCTGAACAACGTTCCCACCGTCACCGAGCTTTGGCTGTGCGCGGTGATTGGCGTCGCCGTCACCGCCGGCCTGTTCATCATCACCGACTACTACACGTCGACCCGCTTCCGCCCGGTCAAGACGATCAGCCGCGCGTCGATCACGGGCCACGCGACCAACATCATCCAGGGGCTCGCGCAGGGCCTTCAGTCGACCGCGGCTCCGGCGCTCCTTATCGCGATGGCGATCCTGGGTGCGAACCAGCTCGCGGGCATCTACGGGATCGGGGTCGCGGTGATGGCCCAGCTCTCACTCACCGGGCTGATCGTCGCGCTCGACGCGTTCGGGCCGATCACCGACAACGCCGGTGGGATCGCCGAGATGGCCGACCTGCCGGAGGACGTCCGCAACGTCACCGACCCGCTCGACGCCGTAGGCAACACGACCAAGGCGGTCACCAAGGGGTACGCGATCGGCTCCGCGGCCCTCGCAGCGCTCGTTCTGTTCACCGCGTTCCGGCAGGAGCTCCAGACCGAGGCGGGCGCCGGTCACGTGCTCAACTTCGACCTGAGCTCGCCGCCCGTCCTGATCGGCCTCTTGATCGGCGGGTTGATGGTCTACCTGTTCGCCGCGCTCGCGATCGAGGCCGTCGGCCGCGCCGGCGGCGGCGTGGTGGAGGAGGTGCGCCGCCAGTTCCGGGAGAAGCCGGGGATCATGGAGGGCACCGAGCAGCCCGAGTACGGCGGCACGGTGCGGATCGTGACGGCGGCGGCGCAGCGCGAGATGATCGCGCCGTCGCTAATCGCGATCGTGGTCCCGCTAGTCGTCGGGTTGATCAGCGCCGAGGCGCTGGGCGGCCTGTTGATCGGGGTGATCGTCGTGGGGCTGTTCATGGCGATTTCTATGACGGCGGGCGGCGGCGCCTGGGACAACGCGAAGAAATTGATCGAGGACGGCGCGTACGGCGGCAAGGGCTCCGAGGCCCACGCCGCGGCGGTCACCGGCGATACGGTCGGTGACCCCTACAAGGACACGGCCGGCCCGGCGATCAACCCGATGATCAAGGTGGCGA
>VAYL01000174.1:10180-10718 GCA_005884305.1 Actinomycetota bacterium | reverse complement strand
GAGCAGGCCCTGGCCGAGGCCGACGAGGCAGAGCGCCGCCGCTCCTCGGGTGAGGACGCGCCGCTCCTCGGCGTGCCCGTCGCGGTCAAGGACACGCAGGACGTGGCAGGAGAGGTCACGACGCTCGGCACCGGCGCCGTCGATGAGCCCGCCCGCGAGGACGCCGAGGTCATCCGGAGGCTGCGAGCGGCCGGGGCGATCGTAATCGGCAAGACCAATCTGCCGGAGCTCGCGTTCGCGATGTTCACGGAGTCACCGACCTGGGGCATCACCCGCAACCCCTGGGATCCGACGCGCGTTCCGGGAGGCTCCTCCGGCGGCAGCGCCGCCGCCGTCGCGGCGGAACTCGTCCCAGGCGCCACGGCGTCGGACGGCGCCGGGTCGATCCGCCTTCCGGCGGCCTGTTGCTCGCTCTTCGGACTCAAGCCGCAGCGCGGCCGCGTGCCGATGGACCCGATCGCCGAGCACTGGTTCGGGATGTCCGTGAACGGCTACCTGACCCGCAGCGTGCTCGACACGGCGCTCCTGCTGGATATCA
>VAYL01000174.1:553-10171 GCA_005884305.1 Actinomycetota bacterium | reverse complement strand
CGAAAGCCCCCTCCCCCGTCGCGGCCCTTCGCGGATGCCGCGCGCACCGCCCCCGGCAAGCTGCGGATCGCCGCCTCGACCCAGGTCACCCGCTCGCTGGCTCCGCCGATGCTCGACGAACGATGCCGGCGTGCCCTGGAGGAGACGGCCGAGTTCCTGAGCTCTCTCGGCCACCAGGTGGTGTGGCGCGACCCCGGCTATCGCGGGATCGGCAACCAGATCTCGGTCCTTTACATGCGAGGGGTCGCCGACGACGCCCGCGCCCTCGCCCACCCCGAGCGGGTGAGCCGGCACATCCGCCAGCTCGCGCGGCTGGGAGCGCTGTACCCGAACGCGGCGGTGCGTCGCGCCAAGGCGCTCATCCCCAAGTACGCGGCGCGCATCAACGCGGTCTTCGACGACTGCGACGTCCTGCTCACCCCGACCATCGGCGAGCCGCCCGTCCCGGTGAGCAAGTGGAGCTCCAACCGCGGCTTCTGGACGCTCGCCGGGATGACGCGGCGGACGGGATACACACCGGCTTGGAACTACCTCGGCAACCCGGCGGCCGCCGTCCCCGCAGGCTTTACGGAAGACGGCCTGCCGCTCTCGGTCCAGCTCGTCGGCCGGCCCGACGACGAGGAGACGCTCCTGTCCCTCGCCGCCCAGATCGAGGCCGAGCGGCCCTGGGCGGACCGCCGCCCGCCGGTGTCCTAGGCGTTCGGGAAGGCAGGGCCGCGCTCGAACCCGCGCAACCGCTCGCGGGGGAAGATCGCGAAGCTCCCCACCGCGGTTGCCAGCAGACGCCCGTCCTCGTGGTGCACCTCGCTCCGCAGCACGGCAACGCGATCGTTGCGCCGGTCGACGACCGACTCGCAGATCACGTCGCCGCCCCGCGCCGTCTGCACGTAGTTGATCGAGATGCCGATCGTCGCGATGCGCTCGCCCTTCGAGCGCTGCTGCCATAGCGCCGAGCCCATCGAGTAGTCCACCATCGCGTAGGCCACCGGACCCGCGAGCAGCCCGGCAGGGTTGATCAGCTCGGGGCGAATCGTCAGCCGAACCCGCTCAGCGCTCTCCCACGTCAGCCCGAGCCATGCGGTGAGGTCGTCGATCGCTTGGCCGGGCATGGGATCGCCAGCGTATCCGGCCGTCGCCCCGGGAAGACCTTGCCGGGCGGAGGCGGTGGGGGCATCCCGCAGTCCTTCGCGGCCTTCCCCATGACCGCACGGGCCTGTGGGCGCGGCACCGTGATCGAGAAGCCGCTGTGACTGCTCTGGACGCCGGGGATGTCGGCGCCGTGCTCCCGCATGCAGGTGGCCAGGTCGTCGAGCTTCTGCCGCGCGTGCTTTGCCTCAGCGGGGCTCGGGAAGCCCTTCATCTCCAGGCCGAAACCGCCGCCGGGCGGCGGCCGAAGCGGCGCCGCGCGGTCGCCACTGTGGTCGTTGGAGCCGCCGCTGCCGCTCGCGGCCCACGCGGGGATACCGATCGCCGCGCCGACAATCGCCCCCGCCAGGGCGGCGACGTATATGGGTCGGATCTTGAGCCTGCTCATCCTCTCTCCTTGGTCGAAGACGGGTCGGGCCAGACGACACCAGACGAGGCTCAGAGGCGGCTGAGATTTGACGCAGAATTCGATGAGACTGGGCCAGGGTCGGCACACTTGGGGGGATGGGCCAAGCGGAGCTTCTGATCGCCGGGCTGCTGGTGGCAGTGGCCGGGCTGAGCGCGCTCGCTCGCCGGCTCCAGATCCCATATCCGATTGTGCTCGTCATCGGCGGGGCTCTGTTCGGGTTCGTGCCGGGCCTGCCCGAGGTGACCCTCGACCCGGATGTCGTCCTGGTCGTCTTCCTCCCGCCCCTCCTCTACAGCGCCGCCTTCTTCGCCAACCTCGGCGACCTCCGACGGGATCTCCGGGCGATCTCGATCACGAGCATCGGCCTCGTCCTGGCGACGATGTGCGCGGTCGCGGTCGTCGCGCACGAGCTCATACCCGGGATGTCGTGGGAGGTGGCGTTCGTGCTCGGCGCGATCGTCTCTCCCACCGACCCGCTGGCCGGGGCGATGATCATGCGTCGCCTGGACGTCCCCCGTCGCCAGGTCAGCGTCGTGGAGGGCGAGGGGCTGTTCAACGACGCCACCGCGCTGGTCGCCTTCCGCGTCGCCGTGGCGGCGGTGGTCGGCGGAAGCTTCTCGCTCGCTGATGCGGGCGTGGACTTCGTGCTGGCCGCCGTGGGCGGGGTCGCCATCGGCCTGGCCGTCGGATGGGCCGTCGCCGAGATCCGTAAGCGCACCGAGGATGCGCAGGTCAGCATCACCATCTCGCTGCTCACCGGCTACGCGGCCTTCATCCCCGCCAACGCGATCGGCGCCTCGGGGGTCCTCGCCGCGGTCACCGCCGGCATCTACATGGGCATCCGGGGACCGAGCATCATCCCGCCGCGGACCCGCCTTCAGGGATTGTTCGTGTGGGACATCCTCGACTTCCTGATCAACGCGGTCCTGTTCGTGCTGGTCGGCCTGCAACTGCGGACGGTGATCGATGCACTCGGTGGCTACTCAGTCGGGAGCCTCGCCGGGTACGCCCTGGCGATCAGCGGTGTCGTGATCACCACGCGCCTCGTGTGGGCCAACACGGTTCCGTACATCATCCGCGCGCTCGATCGACGCGAGGGCCAGAGGGCTCGGCGCGTCGGTGCCGGGCCGCGGCTGATCGTGGCGTGGAGCGGCATGCGCGGCGCGGTCTCGTTGGCCGCGGCGCTGGCGATACCGCTCACGACGGACGCTGGGGCCGCGTTCCCCAACCGCGACCTCATCATCTTCCTCACGTTCGCCGTGATCTTCTTCACGCTGGTCGTCCAGGGTTTGTCGCTGCCCGCGGTGATCCGCGCCGTCGGGCTTATGAGGGACGGGAGCGAGGAGAACGAGGAGATCCGCGCCCGGCTGATCGCGGCCAAGGCGGCGCTCGACCAGCTCGACCTTTTGGAGGGCGAGGAGTGGACGCGTGACGAGACGGTCGAGCGGATGCGGGCGCTTTACCGGTACCGCAAGCGCCGCTTCGCGGCGCGCGCCGGCAAGATCGAGGACGACGGCTACGAGGACCGGTCCCTCGCCTACCAGCACATGGTCCAGATCGTCCTCGCGGCACAGCGCGACGCCCTGATCCGGGAGCGAAGCCAGGGCACCATCTCCAACGAGGTGATGAACCGCGTCATCCGCGAGCTGGACCTCGAGGAGACGCGCCTCGAGATCTAGCCGCCAGCTAGGACGAACGCAGCTGGATCGGGCCGGTCAGCTCACCGGCGATGAGCTGAGCGACCACGTCCTCGGTCGACTCGAACACCGACTCGGCCTCGCCGCTGGCGATGATGCGACCCTCGTGGATCACCGCCACGTAGTCGGCGAGCCTTCGCGCCGCCGACATGTCGTGCGTGGTGACGAGGAGCGTCGCGTCGGAATCGCGCTGGAGCTCGCGCAGGAGGTCGCAGAGCAGCGCGAGGCGCACGCCGTCGATGCCGCTGTCGAAGTCGTCGATGATCACGATGCTCGCCTCGAGCGCCAGGGCGCGCGCGATCGCGGTGCGCTTGGCCATGCCCGAGGAGAGCTCGTCCGGCATGATCTCCGCGCTCTCGGCCAGACCCACCAGGCGCAGCGACTCCATCGTCACCTGCTCGATCCGCTCCTCTGACCATCGCGGCCGCCGCTGGCGGAGCGGCGAGGCGACGTTCTCGTAGACGTTCATCGAGAAGAACAGGCCGCAGGTGAACGGCAGCGAGCCCTGGAGCACGGCGGCCATGTCGAGGCGCAGCTCCGTCATCTCCGCGTCGCTCAGCCGCGCGAGCTGCCTGCCGTTGACGTAAACGGCGCCCTGGTTCGGGTGGATCAGGCCGACGATGTGGTTGACGGTGACCGTCTTGCCGGCGCCCGAGGCCCCGAGCAGGACGGTGATCGCGCCGCGTGGCACCACGAGGTTGACGCCGTCCAGCACGCGCACGGAATCGAAGTCCTTGACGACGTCAACGAGCTCGATCGCTGCATCCGGCGACGCATTGCCGGCCATGGTGCGCCAAGCGTACCCGGCATGCGAGCCACCGCAAGCGGGCGGCTCACCGCGTGCTCAGCGAGTAACGACCGCCCTTGACTATCGCGGTCGCGAGCCAGCCGCCCGAGAGCTTCGCGACGTGGACCTTGCCCATGTGGTGGGCCATGAGCTGCGGGCGCCTGCTCCTGTGACCGTGGTGCGTGCCGTGCTTGTGGGTCTTCGGGATCCAGACGACGAGCTGGCACGCCAGGGGATCGGAGCCGCGAAGCGCCGCGTTGCAGCGGCTCCTGCCGGCGAGCGAGAAGCGCCCGCCGCGCGCATGGAGCTCGGTGAGCGTGCCCGGTGAAAAGCGCGGATACGCGCGGGCGACGATCGCCCTCCATCCCCTCGGCCGCTTCAGTGGCTTGCCGCTCGGGCACCAGACCGGATTGAGGTTGCCGAGCGGCTCGTGGATGGGCTTCGAACCGAGGCCGGGGAACGAGTGCGGCGAGCCGCACGCGACCTTCCACTGCCACCAGGCGCTCCCCCACCGCCGCGAGTCCTGGATGTTGATGTGCGTGCGGAGCTTCTTGAAGGAGTCGGTGTCCCAAGGCGAGAAGCTCCACTCGCCGATCCACAGGGGAGTGCCGTAGGCCTGCGCCCGCCGGCCCACTCGCCGGGCCTGGCTCTTCAGTACGCGCCCCACCTCGCTTATGGGTCGCGTGTCCGTGTGGGCGTCCCGCCCGTAGATGTGCGGCGCCAAGACGAGATTGGGATCGTTCGAGAATCCCGGCCTCGGGCTGTGGCTAGCCAGCCCGCCCGTGCTCCAGGTGATGTTGGGCTCGAACATGACCATGTGGGAGAAGCCACCGGCGTCGGCCTCTCCCTGCCGGATCGCGTCGATCGAGCTGGAGTAGAACCGGCCGTCGTAGAAGCTCAACCGGCTCGGTGCGACTCCGCCGGGGTCGGGCTCGTTGATCAGGTCGTAGCCGGCCACCGCGGGATTGCCGGCGAACCGGCGGCCGAGCGCGCCCCACACGGCGACCAGATGGCCCTGGATCCCGCGGCCGTCGGCCCAGGACGGCGCCCTGTGGTTCGTCCAGAAGTTGAGCCACGCCGCCTTCACGGCGGGGGTGCGCTTCTGCTCCGGGTTCTTGTGGCAGGTCGTCCGGCCGTTGGTGAAGGTTGCCCAGGCGGGCGCCCCAAACCATCCGTGCGCCGGGCGCAGACCGCGGGGACACTTCTCGGCAGGCCGGGTGGTGACGGACTTTCCCCAGCCGCCGTTGTGCATGTCGATGACCGTGTACATGCCGTGCTGAGCGGCCCTGCGCACGATCGTCGCGATCCGGTCGATGTAGTTGACGTTGATGTGACCGCGCTGGGGCTCGAGCTTCGACCAGGTCACAGCCAGGCGGATCACGTCGAAGCCGTAGGCCTCCATCTCCACGTAGTCGCGCGGGCGAAGCGGCACGACCGTCGGCATCCTCGGGTTGCCCTGGTAGGAGTCCAACAGCGGCGTCACGTTCATGCCCCGCAGCAGGACATCGCGCCCGTGCGCGTCGCGGATCGCGCGATCGGCGCCGGCGTGAAGCGCCGGCAGAGACGCCGCCGCCGCCCGAGCGCCGCCGAGGGTCACCAGCATCGCCAGCGCGGCGACGGAGGCCGTCGCGGTGCGGACAAGCGGACGACGGGTCAACGGGTGGTCAGCGAGTAACGACCGCCCTTGACCACCGCGGTCGCGAGCCAGCCGCCCGAGAGCTTGCGGAGGTGGACCTTGCCCACCCGTCGGGCATCGATCCGCGGGTGCCTTGCCCGGTGCCTGCGGTGCCTGCCGTGCTTCTTGGTCTTCGGGATCCAGGCGACGAGCTTGCACGCCTGCGGATCGGAGCTGCGAAGCGCGGCGTTGCAGTTGCTCTTGCCCTCGAGCGACATCCGCGCACCGCGGGCCTGCAGGTGAGTGATCGTCCCGGGCGCGTAGCGCGGGTAGGCACGCCCGATGACCGATCGCCATCCGCGCGGGAGCGGGAGAGGCTTGCCGCTCGGGCATTTGATCGGATTGATGTTCCCGAAGGGCTGGCGGTTGGGCGTCGGGTCGAGGCCGTCGAAGCGCTGCGGCGCCCCGCAGGCGCCCTTCCACTGCCACCAGGCCGCCCCGAGCACATGGGAGTCCTGGATCTTGACGTGCGCGCGAAGCTTCTTGAAGGCGTCGGTGTCCCAGGGCGAGAAGCTCCACTCGCCGACCCAGAGCGGGGCGCCGTACTCGCGCGCGCGCCGGCTGGTGATCCGCTCCTGCTTCTTCAGGTCGCGGATGACGGCTGAGGCCGGGCGCGTGGTGGTGTGGACGTCGCGCCCGTAGAGGTGCGGCGAGAACGCGATGTTCGGATCGTCCGTGAACCCGGGGTCCGGGGTGTGGCTCTTCAGCCCGTTCGAGGTCCAGGTGAGGTTCGGCTCGAAGATGGCCATGTGCGAGAAGCCGCCCGCTTGGGCCTCGCTCTGGCGGATCGCGTCGATCGCGGCGGCGTCGAAGCGACCGTCGTAGCCGCTCAGCTCACCGTGCCCAATGCCGCCCGGGTCCGCCTCGTTCAGGAGGTCATAGCCGGCGACGTTGGAGTCGTTCGCGAACCGGCGCCCCAGCGTCCCCCACACGTCGACGAGGTGGTCCTGGATCCCGAGCCCGTCGTGCCAGGACGAGTCCTTGTAGTTGGTCCAGAAGTTGAACCAGGCCGCCTCGACCGCGGGCGTGCGCTTGTTCGTCTTGTCGTCGTGGCACGTCGTCTGGCCGTCGGTGAACGTCGCCCACTCGGGCGCGCCGAGCCACCCGTGGGAGGGCCGCAGCCCGTCGGGGCAGGTCTCGTCCGGCGGCGTCGCCACGTACTTGCCCCAGCCGCCGTTGTGCATGTCGATGATCGTGTACATGCCGTGGTCGGCGGCCTCGTTCACCACCTTCGCGATCTTCCCGACGTAGGCGTCGCTGATGTGGCCGCGCTCGCGCTCGAGCTTCGACCAGTTGACCGCGAGGCGGATGACGTCGAAGCCGAATGCCTCCATCTTCCGATAGTCGCGTGGGCGAAGCGGGGTGACCGTCGGGAGCCGAGGATTGACCTGGAACTGGTCGGTGAGCGCGGTGACGTTGACCCCCCGGAGCAGGACCTCGCGGTCGTGGGAGTCGCGGATCACGCGGTCAGTGCCGGCGTGAACCGCTGGCAGCGAGGCAGCCGAGGAGCTCGCGCCACCAGCCGCGAGAACGAGCACGACCGCGACAGAGAGTGCGGCGACGCCGATGCGCGCGGTTCGCGCGTTCCGCGTCATCGGGTGCGCATGAGGTACGTCCGCCCGACGCTCGCCGTCGCGACCCAGCCGCCGGTCTGCCGGTGGACCTGGATGTGACCGAGGTGGCGGCCGCGGACCCGGGGGTGCTTCGGGTTCGGGATCCAGACCACGAGCTGGCACGCCTTGGGCTTGCGGTGCTTGAAGCGCCGACTGCAGTGGCTCTTGCCCTTGAGTTTCATCCGCGGCCCACGCGACTTCAGCGCGGTGAGCCTCCCGGGCGAGTAGCGGGGATAGGCGCGGGCGATGATGCCGCGCCAGCGCTTCGGGGTCGGCAGCGGTGTCCCCTTCGGGCACTTCGCCGGGTTGATGTTCCCCAGAATGCGGTGGGTCGGCGTGGGGTCGAGCCCGTCGAACGTCTGCGGCGCGCCGCAGGCAACCCGCCACTGCCACCAAGCGCTTCCGAGCTGGTTCGAGTCCTGGATCTTGATGTGGGCGAGGAGCTTCTTGTAGGAGTCGTCGTCGAACTGCGAGAAGCTCCACTCGCCGATCCACCAGGGGGTTCCGTACTTGTGCGCAAGGCGCAGGATCCTCCGCGTCTGCCGCAGCAGGTCGCGCTTCACGCCACTGACCGGCCGGGCCGTCGTGTGGACGTCGCGGCCGTAGAGATGCGGCGCGTAGACGAGGTTTTGGTCGTGCGAGAACCCCGGTTTCGGCGAATGGCTCGTCAGGCCGTGCTGGGACCAAGTGAGGTTGGCCTCGAAGAAGATCATGTGACTGAAGCCGTGGGCCACGTGCTCCGCATGCCGGATCGCCTTGATCGCCTTGCTATCGAATCTGGTCGTGTAGAACCGCTGGAATCGCCCGGTGTAGCCGGGTTCGGCCTCGTTCAGCAGGTCATAGCCGGCGACGGCCCGGTCATTCGCGAACGCCTTCGCCAGCGCCGCCCACACCATCACGAGGTGGTCCTGGATCCCGCGGGCCTTCTTCCCCCACGACGCCGCGCTGTAGTTCTCCCAGAAGTGGGTCCATGCCTCTCGTACGGCCGGGGTGCGCTTGTTCGTCTTGTCGTCGTGGCAGGTGGTCTTGTTGTCGATGAACGTCGCCCACTTCGGCGCGCCCATCCACCCGTGCGAGGGCCGCAGGCCTCTCGACGTCCTTGCCCCACCCGCCGCTGTGCATGTCGATGACCGTGTAGATGCCGTGAGCGGCCGCGTTGTCGACGACGTTGCGGATCCGCTGGATGTAGTCCTGGCTGATCTGCCCGCGCTGCGGCTCGAGTTTCGACCAGTTCACCGCCAGCCGCAGCACGTTGAAGCCAAAGCCCTGCATCCGGTCGTAGTCGCTCGCCTGCAGCGGGATGACGGTCGGGAGGTTGGGGTTGACCTGGTACTGGTCCGTGAGCGAGGTGTCGTTCACCCCGCGAAGCAGCACCTGGCGCCCGTACGCATCGCGCATCTGCTGGCCGCTGACGTGAACCCTCGGAAGCGTGGCCGCGCCCGCCTCCGCGGCGCCGAACGCCGCAAGGCACGCCATCGCCGCCGCGATCACCAGCGCCGCGCTTCCGGCCCGCCCCCAGCGGCGCCCCGACTCAACCTGCCGTGTTCTCACCGAATTCTTTTCCTCGACTCCCTGCCAGGCGAACACATCCTGGACCGCCAAGCGGACGACGGGTCTCGAACCCGCGACCTCGAGCTTGGGAAGCTCGCGCTCTACCAGCTGAGCTACGTCCGCGCGGCCGCCAATTCTAGGCGGCACAACGGCCCCTTTACCCTTCGGCAGGTGAGCGCGCGAACCTTAATCGTCGTCCTCGCCGCCCTCGCCGTCGTGGGCCTCCTGGCGTACGGCCTGGCGAAGAAGGGCGGCGCCGCCGTCGAGGTCGGCGACCCGATCCCCTCCGCCTCAACCAACCTCCCTCGCCTCGAGGGAGGCGGACAGGCCTCGATCGCCGATTACCAGGGCCGCTGGGTGCTGGTGAACGTGTGGGCCTCGTGGTGCACGCCGTGTCGCAGCGAGTCGCCGGCGCTCGAGCGCTTCTACGACGCGCACCGCGGCCGCGACTTCACCATCCTCGGCATCGACTCCAACGATCTCTCCGACGACGCGATCAACTTCGTCAAGCGATACGGCATCACCTATCCGCAGATCCGCGACGGCAACGGCGACTTCGCCAAGGACGACCTGGGCACGACCGGCGTCCCGGAGTCGTTCCTCGTCAACCCGAAGGGGAGGCTCGCGCTTCACAGCCTCGGCCCGGTGACCGACCGCTACCTCGAGGAGAACGTCGCGCCCTACATCGACGGCAAGGCGAAGCAGTGAGGCGCGCGCTGCGAGCGGGCGCGGCGTTGCTC
>VAYL01000174.1:0-467 GCA_005884305.1 Actinomycetota bacterium | reverse complement strand
GGTGATGTGCCCGGTCTGCGGCACCGCCCTCAATCTCTCGTTCTCCCCGCAGGCCGACCGCGAAAGAGCGTTCATCCAGCGCGAGATCAACGAGGGCAAGACGAAGGAACAGATCAAGGACGACCTGGTGCAGCAGTACGGCATCAACGTCCTCGCCGAGCCGCCGAAGTCCGGCTTCGACCTCACCGCATGGCTCGTCCCTGGTCTCGCGATCCTCGTCGCCGCGGTCGCGATTGCGCTGGGCCTGTGGCGCTGGCGGCGCACCGGGCGCGCACGCGAAGCCGCGGACCCCGAGGAGGGCACGCTCGACCCATCAGAGCGCGAGCGCCTCGACTCGGACATCGCGCGCTACGACCTGTAGCGCCGCTAGGTGGGCGGCCCCGGGAGCTGGAGGAGCTGCACGAACGAGATGATGAGGAGCACCGCGCCGAGGCCGACCAGCGCGTAGCGCCCACCGCGGATCGGGA
>VAYL01000240.1 GCA_005884305.1 Actinomycetota bacterium | reverse complement strand
AGCAGAAGTGCGATTTCCTGCTTTGGACCTCGGACTCGTGCAGTTGGCGATCCGCTTGCGCCCATCGACACGCAGGGATAGGCTCGCGGCGTCCATGGACGGGTGCCTCCGACGCACTCGGGCAGGACCGAACGCCGCATGGCATCCGCCCACTCGATCAAGGGAGGCACCATGCCAGCCAAGCGCCGTTTCCGTTCCCGTCCGTCCATCCATCGCGCTCCCTCGACCGCCCGACCGCCTCGTCGCTATCGCCGCATCGTTCTCGTTGCCCTCGCGACCGCGACCGCCCCGCTCGGCCTCGGCGCGACCACGAGTCTCGCCGCCACCGGCAGCGTCTACTACGACGGCAACGGCAATGTCGGCGCCGGCCACATCTTCTTCAACGGGACCTTCACCGGCGGCGGCAATGTCGGACTGGGACCCAAGGTGATGCCTTCGCTTACCACCGGCGACCTCAACGTCGCCACCGGCTTCCGGGCGCTCGAAAACAACAACGCCGGCAGCAACAACCTGGCGAGCGGCGCTGCCGCGCTCTTCGCCAACGACATCGGAAACCGGAACATCGCCGCGGGCACCAACTCGCTGGCTAACAACACGGGCGGCGACGACAACATCGCCGTCGGGCCCGACGCCCTCTACTCGAACACCGGCAGCTCCAACATCGCCTGGCTCCGGCGCCGGCCACAGCCTCACCACCGGCTCGGACAACATCGACATCGCCAACGACGGCGTTGCCGGGCAGTCGGGAATCATCCGCATCGGGACCGTCGGGAAGCAGAACGCGGCCTTCCTGGCGGGCGTCTACAACAAGTCGGTCGGCGCCACGTCGAAGGCCGTCGTCGTGAACGGCGCCGGGAAGCTCGGGACGGCGCCCCAGCCCACCGCGCCGCTCAGGAGCCAAAGCAAGACGCTCGACAGGCTGCGCGACAACCTTCGCGAGCAGCGTGCGGAGAACCGTCGCCAGCGCGCCGAGCTTCGCCAGCAGGGTGCGGCGATCCAGCGGCTTCGCGAGCAGATGCAGAACGGAGGCTGAATAGAACGGTCCATCGCTCGAAGTCACTCGGCCGCCGGGGTAGCCCAGACTTCTGCTTTGCGCGAAAAGCAGAAGCGATCCAGCTTGGCGTGACTACGAAATCACCCGCTGAATCACGAAGGCGATGACGATCAGTGCCGCCATGAGCACCAGCACCCTGATAGCCAGGCTCTGATCCACGTACCAGTTCCACATCGTCCCGGCAGTATCCGTCGATCAGGCCCTGGCGGCAACCCCTTTGGCGACGATTCAGGACTGCCGGGGTACTTCTTGCTTTGCGCAAAGGCAGAAATGTCGCTCTCACGCGGAAGCAGAAGCGGCCTCCTACGTTTCGGGTGGGACCAGAGATACTGCGCGGGCGATGTCGCAGGAGAACGTGGAGATCCGAAACCAGGCGGTCCGTGACTTCGTGGCGGCCTTCGAGGACGATGACGACGCCTTTCGGGCCGTTCTCCATCCAGAGATCGAGTGGTATCCGATCGAGGAGAACCGGACGCCCACCCACGGCATTGAGGCTGCTTTACGGAACAGGAATCAGTGGCTCGACACCTGGGATGAGCATCGGCTCGGTATCGAAGAGGTGGTGGAGGAAGGGCCTAACGTCGTTGCCCTCATCCATCTCAATGGCCGGGGTAAGACCAGCGGGGTCGAGGTCGACGTTCGCTTCTACGCGCAGATCAGGGTGCAGCACGGCAAGGTCGTCTACATCTATGACCATGAGGAAAGGGCAGCCGCCCTCGAAGCCGCCGGGCTCGGCGAGTAGCGATGTCGCAGGAGAACGTGGAAATCGTGCGCTCGATTTACGCAGCGTGGGGCCGCGGCGACTTCAGCTCGGTCGAGTGGGCCGACCCCGAGATCGAGTACGTGATTGTCGACGGACCCGAACCCGGCAGCTGGAACGGTCGGGTCGCGATGGCGGAAACCATGCGCAGCATCCTGAATACATGGGAGAACGCTCGCATCGAGGCGGACGAGTACATCGAGCTCGAGGATGAGCGTGTACTCGTCCTCAACCACATCAGCGGGCAAGGCAAGACGAGCGGGCTGGACGTCGGAAAGATGAAGAGGAACGGGGCGGCCATCCTCCACATCCGCGACGACAGAGTGACGAGGTACGTCTCCTACAACGATCGCGACCGGGCGCTCGCCGACCTCGGACGGCGGGAGTAGGCGATGTCGCAGGAGAACGTCGCCGGTTTCATTTAAGGGCCGAAACGGGTGTCGGATAGGGTCGCCTCGACCCCGAGCAAGGAGAACTGACCGATGAGCATCGT
>VAYL01000173.1 GCA_005884305.1 Actinomycetota bacterium | reverse complement strand
CTCGAAGTTGCGCTGCCTGGTTAACCTGCCTACGGTGTTCAGCGGCCGCCATGTCGAGAAGGATGAGGTCACGGTGGAACGTGCCTCCGAGGTCGAGATCACGGCCGATCGGCCGTTCGCGGTCTACGCCGACGGCGACCACCTCGCCGATCTGCCGGCGCAGATCCGAGTACTTCCATGCGCACTGGACGTGATCGCGCCGCCGGGCTGCGACCTGGTGGGCCCGCGCCGCAGGTGAGCCGCCTGTTCGGCCCGAAGCTCGTGATCGCGCGGGCTGCGGGCGCACTCTCCCGCCGCAGCGGCAGAGGCGGCGGCACCACCCTTCCCGGCCGGCTGCTCTTGCGGATGGCGCCTGACGCGCTCGCCCGGCTGGGATCGAGGCTCCAGGGCGGGACCACGATCGTCAGCGCGACCAACGGCAAGACCACCACGGCCGGCATGATCGCCGCCGCCCTCCGCGCCGCCGGCCGCGCGCCCGTCCACAACCGCGCCGGGTCGAACATGACCTGGGGAGTGGCGACTGCCCTGCTGGAGCAGCGGGGCTCCGAGGGCCTTTTCGAGGTCGACGAGGCATGGCTTCCACGAGTGGCCTGGGCAACCTGTTTCGCGACCAGCTCGACCGGTACGGCGAACTGGAGCACCTGGCGGACGAGTGGGCGGCGACGGTGGCGAACCGCGCAGG
Organism: Actinomycetota bacterium; assembly: GCA_005884305.1. Lineage (GTDB taxonomy): Bacteria > Actinomycetota > Thermoleophilia > Solirubrobacterales > 70-9 > AC-56. The sequence goes on along the minus strand of VAYL01000173.1, from coordinate 5,691 downwards.
GTCTAGCGAGTTCGGGCTGAACAGCGACGACCCCCTCATCGCCGATCTGGGCCGCGACGCCGACCTCGCCCGCCGACCGGGCGTGACCTACTTCGGGATCGAGGACGAAAGCCAGGCGCTGCCGGAGTTCCAGCACGCGTTCGACGCCAAGCACTGCCGGCGATGCGGCTCGCCGTACACGTATGCCCGGGCGTTCGTGGCGCACCTGGGCCACTACAGCTGCCCGAACTGCGGTGCCGACCGCCCGCAGCCGGACGTCGCGGCCACGCGGATCGAGCTCGAGGGCATGAGCGGCTCCCGCGTATGGGCTCGAACTCCCGAGGGCGAGGTTGAATTCCGCCTCCCCCTCCCCGGCCTCTACAACGTCTACAACGCGCTCGCCGCCCTCACCGCCGCTACGAGGCTCGGAATTCCGGCCGCCGAGGCCGCGCGGGCGATGGAGTCGATGCGCGCCGTCTTCGGCCGGGTCGAGACGGTGCCCATCGAGGGGCGGGAGCTTTCGATCCTTTTGATCAAGAACCCGGCCGGGGCCAACGAGGTCCTGCGCACGCTCCTGCTCGAGGCCCAGGACGGCGACGCGGAGCTGGACGTCTGGATGGCGCTCAACGACCGCATCGCGGACGGGCGCGACATCTCGTGGGTGTGGGACGCTGACTTCGAGCTCCTTACCGGCCACCTTCGGCGCGTCACCTGCGCCGGGACACGCGCGCCCGAGATGGCGGTCCGCCTCAAGTACGCGGGCGTGCCGCCGGACGTCATCGAGGTCGATAACGACATCGCGCACTCGATCGACCATGCGGTCGAGCGCGCGAACGGCAGGCTGTTCGCGCTGCCCACCTACACGGCGCTTCTCGAGCTCCGCACGCTACTGGCAAAGCGCGGGCTCGCGCGCGATTACTGGGCTTAGCGATGAACTCGAACGTGATCTGGCACGACACCGAGTGCGGCGCGTACGCCGCCGACCTGGAGGCGTGGGAGCGCCTCGCATCCGAGTCCGAGGGACCGATCCTCGAACTCGGCTGCGGCACCGGCAGGGTGGCCCTGCATCTCGCGCGGCGAGGGCATGAGGTGTGGGCCGTGGACCTCGACGCGGAGCTCATCGCGGCGCTCGGTGAGCGGGCGGCGGCCGACGGGCTTCCCGTCCACACGGAGAGGGCTGACGTGCGCCAGCTTGATCTCGGGCGGGAGTTCGGCCTCGTGATTGCGGCGATGCAGTTCATCCAGATGATCGGGGCGGAACCGGAGCGCGTGGATGCCCTGCGCCGCGTTGCGGCCCACCTCCAGCCGGGTGGCCGCCTGGCGGCAGCGATTCTCGACGGTTTGCCGCGCGACCTCTGGGACGCCCCCGCCCCACTTCCCGACGTCCGCGAGGTCGACGGGCGGGTGTACTCGAGCCTGCCGGCAGACCTGATCGCGGACGGCCAGCGTCTGGAGTTGCGCCGACTCCGCCAGGAGATCAGCGTCGACGGGACGATGGCTGAGACCGAGCACGCCGAGAGCCTGTGGCTCCTCGATGCCGACTCCCTGGAGCGCGAGACGGCGGCGGCCGGCCTCGAGGCCCGGAACCGCATCCAGGTGCCGCCCATGAATGGCTACATCGGCTCGGTGATCGTCGTCGCGGAGTGGGTGCGATGAAGCTTCGCCTCTGCGCGCTCTATCCGGAGCAGATGAACATCTACGCGGACCGGGGAAACATCATGCTCCTGCGCAGTCGGTGCGAGTGGCGCGGGATCGGGTTCGAGTACGCGGCCGCCGGACCTGGCGAGTCGTTCGATCCCCGCGCGCACGACTTCCTCTACATGGGGGGCGGCCAGGATCGGGACCAGAGGATCGTCGCGGCTGACCTCGTGCGGACCAAGCGACAGGCGATGGCCGAGGCGGTGGACGACGGCGCCGTCCTCCTGGCCGTATGCGGCGGCTACCAGTTGCTCGGGCACAGCTACCAGCTCGGGGACGAGCGGATCGAGGGGCTCGGTCTCGCCGATCTCGAGACGGTCCGCGAGCCGGGGCCCAGGCTGATCGGAAACGTCGAGATCGAGGTCGACCTGGATGGCGGACCGCGGCGTCTGGCGGGCTTCGAGAACCACGGCGGTCGCACCCACCTCGGGGGCGATGCGACCCCGCTCGGTCGGGTGATCAAGGGCTTCGGGAACAACGGCAGCGACGGCCACGAGGGCGTGCGTAGGAGAAACATGGTGGGCACGTATCTCCACGGCCCGCTGCTGCCGAAGAACTCCTGGTTGGCAGACCGCCTGATCCAGCTCGCGCTGGGGCGCCGCGAGGGAACGGAGCCCGAGCTCGAACCGCTCGACGACGCCCTTGAGGCCGCGGCGCACGAGTCAGCGCATCGCGCGGCGATGCGGGGCTAGCGCCTACCGGCCGCTCGAGCCGAAGCCGCCCTCGCCCCGGGCGCTCCCCGCCAGCTCGGCGACCTCTACCGTATCGGCCTCCGCAACGGGAGTCAGGACGAGCTGCGCGATCCGGTCCCCCACAGAGATCTCGAACGGCTCGGTTCGGTCGGTGTTCAGAAGCAGGACCTTGATCTCGCCGCGGTAGCCGGCGTCAATCAGCCCCGGGGCGTTCACGAGCGCGATGCCATGGCGCGCCGCCAGTCCCGACCGCGGCAGGACCAGCCCGGCATGCCCCGCCGGGACCTCGATTGCGATCCCTGTCGCCACCGTCGCCCGCTCTCCGGGATCGATCGTCGCCGACACCGCCGCGTACAGGTCCAGGCCAGCGTCGCCGTCGTGGGCACGGCTGGGAAGCTTTGCCTCCTCGCGCAGCCTTCGGACCCGCAGCTCCACGGGCGGAGCCTAATCGGCGTCTCAGTCGGCGCCCTTGCCGTCGCGGCCGGCGCCGGCGCCGTTCAGCGCAAAGTCCGTGAATCGATGTGCGAGCGCGGCGGGAACGCTCGCCTTGACCACCACTCCCTCCGGTCGATCCTCGCGCTCGAGGTCTCCGGCGACGTCGTGGAGCTCGGCCAGCATCGCGCCCTCGGAGTAGGGCAGCAGAAGCTCCATCGGCCTGAGCGTCTCCTCGAACGCCGATTCGATCCGGTCGCGAAGCTCGTCGAGTCCCTCGCCGGAGAGCGCGGAGATCGCGATCGCGCCTGGGTCGCGGATCACGAGCTCGTTCGCGTCCGCGCGATCCATCAGGTCGACCTTGTTGTAGGCGCGCAGGCGCGGCACGTCATCGGCGCCGATCTCCTCGAGCACCGACTCGACAGCCGCGATCGCGTCGCGTCGCTGGCGCTCGGGCGCGGATGCGTCGACGACGTGGATGATGAGATCGGCGAGCGTCGTCTCCTCGAGAGTTGCCTTGAACGCCTCGACGAGCTGATGCGGCAGCTTGCGGATGAAGCCGACGGTGTCGGTCAGCAGGTACTGGCGGCCGTGGTGGCGGTACGTCCGCGTCGTGGGATCGAGCGTGTGGAAAAGCCTCTCCCCCACCCCGGCGCCTGCTCCGGTCATCGCGTTCAGGAGCGTCGACTTGCCGGCGTTCGTGTACCCGGCAAGCGCGACGATCGGAAGCGCGGAGCCGCTGCGCCGTGCCCGCATCACCTCTCGGTTTCGCTCCAGGCGCTCGAGGCGGCGCCGCAGATTGGCGATCCGATCGCGGGCGAGACGACGGTCGGTCTCGATCTGCGACTCGCCGGGGCCTCTCGTTCCGATACCACCACCGAGCCGCTCGAGGTGGGTCCACAGGCCCCGCATCCGCGCGAGGTTGTACTCGAGCTGCGCGAGCTCGACCTGGAGCTTTCCCTCGGCGCTGTGCGCGTGGTCGGCGAAGATGTCGAGGATCACGGCCGTCCGGTCGATCACCGGCACGCCGAGCGCCTGCTCGAGATTCCGCTCCTGCCGCGGCGCCAGCTCGTCGTCGCAGACCACGAGGTTCGCGTCGGCGCGGGCGATCCCGGCCTTGACCTCCGCGAGCTTGCCGCGGCCCAGGTATCGATCCGGATCCGGGCTAGCACGCACCTGGACCATCTCGCCGGCCGTCGCCACGCCGGCGGTTCGAAGAAGCTCCTTCAGCTCGGCGAGGGGATCGCCGTCACCGGAGGGCGACGGCAACACGCCAAGACACATTGCGCGCTGCCTGGCGCGGGGATTCTGGATGCCGGTGCCGTCGACGTTCGCGGCCTGGGCCGCTCGACCGTTACGCGCTCTCTGCATCCGGTTCAAGTGTAGGCCGCCCACGAACGGCGCCGAAGCCGGTTGAGGCGCTATGCCGGCCCTGCCTCGATCGCCTCGCGGACCTCGTCCAGCTTCGGCGTGAAGTCGAACCCGGTCAGGACCCACGTTGCGCCGACGGCCTCCCACGGTTCGACTGGATCGCCAGGCGAGATCTCGGCGACGAAGTCGAATGGCTCCTGCGTGCCGCCGCGCATTTCGCGGACCTCCTCGACGAGCGCCGCGAGCGCCTCCGGCCCCGGGAGCTCGATCGGAAAGAGGCCGTCCCATCGCGCCGCCCTGCGGAGCGGGCGCCGGTTCGAAACCAGCCGGGCCCGTTCCCGACAGGCACGCGTGGCTGGTTTCTCACCCATTCGTCGTCCAGACACATTCGGCCAGCGCGCCGCGGCCCAGACCGGAATTCGGGGCCGCTGCACGGGCGGCGGCTCGAACTCGCCGGACCAGAATTGCGTCAGGCGAGCGAGGCCGTCATCGAGCAGCCGCGCGCGCTCGCGAGGATCGGTGACCTCGCCGAATGGCTCCAGCTCGTTGTTCAGATCGCTGCCGAGTCCTACGCCGAGCACCAGCCGGCCGCGGCTCAGATGATCCAGCGTGACGGTCTCTCGCGCGAGCTTATGCACGCGCCGGCGCGAGAGCGGGGTGACCATCGGCCCGATCCGCAGCCGCTCGGTGGCGAGGGCGATCGCGGAGAGTGCCACCCACGGGTCGGCGACCGCTCGCGCCGGCTCGCGGTACCTGATGTGGTCCCAGACGAAAAACCCGTCCCAACCGCGGTCCTCCGCGGCGGAGGCCAGGTCGGCAAGCGTTCTGGGGTCCACCAGCTCATCGAACGGCGCCGCGAAGATCCCGCGCTTCACGCTCACACGCGGCACGGTATCGCCGGCGCGGTGTACCGGTACCGGCGACGACATACGTGGATAGGCTCCCGGCCGAATGAAGGTCTTCGTCACGGGTGGAACCGGGTTCATCGGCGGCCACGTGGTCCACAGGCTGCGCGAGCGTGGAGACGAGGTCCGCGCGCTGGTCCGGCGTCCTGCCAAGGCGAAGCCGCTCACCGAGCTGGGCTGCGAGATCGTGGCCGGCTCGCTGGCCGACGCCGCCGCCATCCGAGCCGGCATGGAGGGCTGTGACGGCGCGATCCACGGCGCCGCGATCTATGAGGTCGGAATCCCGGAGAGCGAGCACCAGGCCATGCACGATGCGAACGTCGGCGGCACGGAGATGGTGCTTCGCGCCGCCCTCGAGGCCAGGGTCCCGCGGGTCGTCTACATCTCCACCGTCGCCGCGTTCGGGAATACTCACGGCGAGGTCGTCGACGAGTCCTATGAGCACCCGGGGACCGACTACACCTCCTACTACGAGCGCACGAAGGTGGAGGCGCACCGCCTGGCCAGGCGGCTGATCGCCGACGAGGGACTACCAGGCGTCATCGTGCAGCCAGGCGGCGTCTACGGTCCGGACGACCACTCCGCGATCGGGAGGCAGATGAACCAGTTCCTCG
>VAYL01000248.1:5117-6794 GCA_005884305.1 Actinomycetota bacterium | reverse complement strand
CACCGGCGCGGCCGGCAGTTCGACCTGGTCTCCGAGGCGAGCCTCGACGATCGGGTTGCGTGGCGTAGCCGCAGCACGTACCTCAGCCGGGGTGGGGACAGCGAGGGGGCTTCCGGGGACGACGAGGAACATGACGACGGCTCCGCGGAGGATCTGGAGATCACCTCGGAGTGGCGCATCCCGGGCGACATCGGCCGCCGCTACGCGGCGATCTCAGGCGATCGCAACCCGATCCATATGCACCCACTTTCCGCCCGCCTGTTCGGCTTTCCCACCGCCATCGCCCACGGGATGTGGACGAAGGCCCGGTGCCTGGCGGCGTTCGAAGGCCGGACGGGCGAGACGTATGAGATCGAAGCCGAGTTTGGGTCGCCGGTCCGGATCCCCGGCCGTGCCCGGTTCCTGTCCGGGCGCCGTGGTGATGCGTGGCGCTTCCGGGTCGAGACACCGGACGGCGAGCACCGGAACCTCATCGGCTCGATCTCCTGACGAGGACTTGCCTGCCGCCGGGGCCGGGCGTACAGTTGCCGCACCGTGCGCGAGGGAGAGATCCAGGCGCTTGGAGACATCGCTGGACGGTCGGTGGCCCGGCCGAGCACGGTCGCGCATGACGTCCATCGCGCCGTGACCCGCCGGGTCTTCGGCGCGCTCGGGCCGCTTGGCCTTCCGGTCCGGGTGATTCACGACTCTGTGTCCCGCGCCTCCTACGCGGCGGTTTCGGGGGCGATTCGAGCGCCCTTTGCGGCCGGCGGGCATGCGATGGCGCGCCGGGTATCGGAAAGCTCGGCCTCGCTCGCCGAGTCCCGCGCCGGCGCGCTGGCGCTCGGGGCGGCGAATGGCTTGTTCGGCGATCGGCTCGACCGCCACCATCCCGAGCTGGCGGTCCGGCTCGGGTTCTGGCAGGGCGGGCGGGAGGTCCGGCTTGACGAGACCGGGGTGGACGAGGCGTTCGCGACCCCCACACCGAGGCTTGCGGTCTTCGTGCACGGGCTGTGCGACACCGAGGACGGGTGGCGGTCTCCCTACCCGGGCGGCGCTCCCCGCCCGACCTACGGCGAGCGCCTGAGCGCCGAGCTCGGGATCACCCCCGTGTACGTTCGCTACAACACCGGCCTCCACGTCTCCAACAACGGCCGCGCGCTCGCCGCGCGGCTCGACGAGCTCGTGTCCGCGTGGCCGACCGATGTCGAGAACATCGCGCTGATCGGCCACTCGATGGGTGGCTTGGTGGCACGGAGCGCCTGCCATTACGCCGAGCTCGAGGACCGCGGCTACACCTCGAAGATCAGCCATGTGATCTGCCTGGGGACGCCGCACCTGGGCGCGCCGCTCGAGAAGGCGGCCAACGTCGCGTCATGGCCGCTCACGCGCCTCCCGGAGACGCGGCCGTTCGCGGACCTCTTCATCACCGGGCGCAGCGCCGGCATCAAGGACCTTCGCTTCGGCAGCTGCCTCGAGGAGGACTGGTGCGACTGCGATCCCGACGAGTTTCTCCGCGATCGCTGCTGCGAGTGCCCGTTCCTCGAGTCGGCGACGTACTGCTTCGTCGCCGCGACGCTCTCGGCCGATCCGAGCGGAGCCGGTGGGCTCGTGGGCGATCTCCTCGTCACGTACCGCAGCGCATCTGGCGAAGGCAGGCGGCGCCGGATTCCGTTCACGGCGGAGCACGGCAGCCAC
>VAYL01000248.1:3606-4793 GCA_005884305.1 Actinomycetota bacterium | reverse complement strand
CTCCTGATCGGCGGGCTCATCGCCCTGCTGGTGCTCGGGACTCCGTGGGGGCTGGTGATCCTGGCGTGCGCCTTCTGGCTTGAGATCGTCGAGTACTTCGCATGGAAACGGTTCTTGCGCCGCTACCGCCTGCGGAGCGGGCCGGAGACGCTCGTGGGGCGCACCGCCACCGTCGTGGACGAGATCGACCCGCTGGGGCGCGTGCGGCTGGAGGGCGCGTACTGGAACGCGCGGTCGGGCGTCCCGGTGCACGAGGGCGAGCGCGTTCGGATCGAGGCGGTCGACGGATTGACGCTCGACGTAACGCCTGAACGGTAGGGGGTTGTCGGGTAACTGACAACTCGCTATTCTCCGCGGCCGGTTTCTGGAGGAGAGACGGGCCTGGGCGGACAGGGACGCGGGGGCGCCACCGGGCCATGTAGGTCGTTCCCAAATGGAGGAGGCAACATGCGAAAGCTCGCAGCGGCCTTGGCGCTTGCGACCGCCCTTGTGGTAGTTGCGTTCGCCGGCACGGCCGCGGCGCAGACCGGTGGTGGCTGCCATCTGCAGGGCAGCGCCAGTTTCAACCCGGGGTTGAACAGCTCGAGCAAGCCGTTCAGCTACAGCTTCGCCGGGCAGCTCTCCAGCTGTCAGTCGAATCAGTCCGGGGCCCCAACGAGCGGCTCGGTAGAGGCCGGCAAGGTCTATACCGATCCCACCGGTGAGCAGTTCCAGGAGCCCGTATCGACGGGTACCGGTGGCTGCAGCAACAGCACCACCAGCGGCACCGGGATCGTCACCTGGGCCGATGGGACGGTGACCGTCGTCCAGTACACGACCACGGGCGCGGCGGCGGCCGTGAAGCTGGACGGGAGGGTCGTCGCGAGCGTGACGCTCCCGGCGATCAACCCGCAGCCCGGTCAGCCGACGTCGACGACGATCTCGACGACGCGCTACGCGGGAGCGACGGCGCTCGGCGGCCTGACGTTCCAGCCGCCGGATCCGACCGCGTGCAACACGCCGACGGGTGTCACGACCGCGGCGATCGACGGGTTCATCGCCCTCGGCTCGCAGTAGGCCGCAACTGACATAGACCACGGAAAAGGGCCCCATGGAAGGGGCCCTTGGTTTCCGAAGGACGTGCCGCCAGCGATGCGGCCGCTGGCCCGTCGGTCCTTAAGTCTCTCGCCCTCCCTATCGGGAATGGC
>VAYL01000248.1:2806-3570 GCA_005884305.1 Actinomycetota bacterium | reverse complement strand
GATCGGATTCGCAATCGAATTTTTCGCAGTTTGCGGGGCTTCTCCCAAACGTCCAAATGTGGCGGGTGATTCCGTGCAGGCCGGACAATGTGAGCGTTTGCTCGCAGGGCTTCGTAGGCATGCATGGGGAGGCGACGGCGAATAGGATGCCGGCGTGCGCTATCTGATCACCGGCGGCTCGGGGTACATCGGCTCCCGCCTCACGGAGATCCTCTCGGCGCGCGACGACGTCGAGGCCATCGTCAACCTGGACGTCCGTCCACCTACCCGGCCGAACGCTGCGTCCGATTTCGTCCGCGGCGACGTTCGCGACTACGCGCAGATCCGTGCGCTGCTCGACCGCGAGACCCCCGATGCGGTGGTGCACCTCGCGTTCGTCCTCAACCCGATCCGGGACGAGGCACGCATGTACGACATCGACGTCAACGGGACCGCCACCGTGCTTCGGGCGGCCGCGGACGCGGGCACCGAGCAGGTGCTCGTCACCTCCTCGGCGACGGCCTACGGGGCGTTTCCGGACAATCCGAAGCCGATCGCGGAGGATTGGCCGGTGCGCGGCCAGCCCGATTTCCCGTACGCCAAGCACAAGGCGGACGTGGATCGGATCTGCCAGCTGTGGGCGCTCCAGTACCCAGATCGAGTGATGACGATCGTCCGCCCGAGCATCGTCTTCGGTCCGAACGTCGAGAACTACATCTCCCGGAGCTGGCAGAACGCGGCGTTCATGCCGATCCTCGACGGCGTCGAGGAGGAGTTCCAGCTGG
>VAYL01000248.1:2240-2787 GCA_005884305.1 Actinomycetota bacterium | reverse complement strand
ATCGGGCTGCTCGATGCCAAGGCGGGTGGCGCGTTCAACGTCGGCGGCGACGGGACTCTGACCTGGAAGGAGTCGGCCGAGATGGTGGGGCAGAAGACCCGCGTGATCTCGATGAAGACGGTGCGCCGCATCTACAGCGCCGCCTGGGCGCTTCATGCGCCGCGGGTCGAGTCCCCGCCGGGCAACCTCAACTTCATCCGGTACCCCTGGATCGTCTCGAACGAGAAGCTGAAGAGCGAGATCGGCTGGGAGCCGTCGGCCGACACCCGCCAGGTGTTCGTCGAGACGATGTACGCGAAAGGGCTCGTCGCGACGCCGCCGGTCCCGGCTCCAGCGCCGCCGGCCGTCGCCTAAACTCGTAAATCCTTCGGGCGCTTAGCTCAGTAGGGAGAGCGCCAGCTCGACAAGCTGGAGGTCACTGGTTCGAGCCCAGTAGCGCCCATACTCTCCGCGCCGCCGTTCACGGGCTCTCACACCGGTCGGCCTTCGGCCTCCCTCGAGCCCAGTAGCGCCCATACTCTCCGCGCCGCCGTTCACGGGCTCTCAC
>VAYL01000248.1:610-2210 GCA_005884305.1 Actinomycetota bacterium | reverse complement strand
GCTGCGCGGGGGGGTCCGGGAAGCGGTTAGGATCAGACTAGGCTTGCGCCAGGCAACATTCCTGCACGTGATTCGCGTGACGGAACGGCGGGGCGCCTGTCCAGGCCGCGCCGCCGGCGCACTTCAAGGATGGGGTTGAGGACCGAACCAATGAACCAGAAACCGTTCGCTGCATCGGAGGAAGTCCTACGCGGCGCCTGGGTGATCACGATCACCGGCGAGCTCGACATCGCGACCAGCCCCAAGGTGCGCGAGCTTCTGAGCGACGCCGCGCGAGACCGCGACCGGCCGCTGGTGATCGACTTGACCCGCTGCGACTTCGTCGACTCCACCGGATTGGCGACGCTCCTGCATGGCGCGAAGCCGGCGCAGAACGGCGAGTCGAACGTGGCGCTGGTGTCCGCGGGGGGTGAGGTCAGGAAGCTTCTGGAGCTCACCGCGATCGACAAGACCATTCCCGTATTCGAGTCTCTCGACTCCGCGATCGAGGCGGTGCTATCCGAGGACTGAGCCGCGCTGCGGTGTATCGTGCCGCCGTCGTCCCATGTCCCCACTGGAGATCATCACCGAGCAACGGGAGGGCCAAACGTTTATGGCGCTCGTCGGCGAGCTCGACATCGCAAGCGCGCCCCGTTTAGAGGAGGGACTGGAGGAGGTCGAGCGCGACACTCCCGGAACCCTCGTTCTGGACCTGCGGAAGGTTGACTTCATCGACTCCACGGGACTCCGGGCAGTGATCGCCGCCGATGAACGCGCCCGCTCCGCCGGACGCCGCTTCGTGGTCGTCCGTGGTCCGGCCGCGGTCGAGCGGGTGTTCAGCGTGACTCAGCTCGACCAGCGACTGGACATCGTCGACGACCCGGGCTCGCTTTAGGGGTTCTCGGCGGCGACTTTGTCGCCGCAGCAGCATGTGTCGTTCGGCGGCGAAGCCGCCGCGGTCTGACTACTCGGGGTTCACGAGGGTGAGGGAGAGGATCTCGCCGTCCGGCGAGCCCTCGACGCCATGGTTCTTGGTGAGCCGCTCGAGGACGGGCGGCAGCTCCGCGAGCGCGGATGCGTCCATGATCCGGTTTGCCCCGCCCTCCTGAAGGGGGCCCACCCGCACGAGGAGCTCTTCGGCGGGCGAATCGATCCCAAGCTGGATCTTGTCGCCCACCAAAACCCGTGGGACGTTGGCGGCGAGCGAGTCGGTGACGAGCTGCGCCTCGGAGATGCCCTCGAGCGAGAAGTCCGCGCGCGCCGCGAGCATGGCGATCACCCGTCCGAGCACGGGCGCCGCCAGGGGGCCGGTCGACACGGCAATCACGAGCTCGCCCGGGGGAAGGCGGACCTCGGCGCTTGGGGGAGCCGTCTGGCGAACCCATTGATCGGCTCGGCCGTTGAGCGAGAACGCCATCCTCACCTCGGTTCCCTGGCTGATCCCGCCCAGGAACTCGACTCGATCGCTCAACGTCTGGATCAGCGACAGGCCCAGGCCCTGCACCTCCAGGCCGGGCTCGGGGGCACGGGGCCTGATCCCGACGCCCTGATCGCGGACGATCACCTCGACCTCGGAGTCCTGCACGCAGAGATAGACCTCGAGCGGCCCCTCCTCGCCCTC
>VAYL01000248.1:0-459 GCA_005884305.1 Actinomycetota bacterium | reverse complement strand
AGGGCCATCCGGAACTCGGGCTCGGTCCCAGGCTTATCGGAAGGATCCGCTCCCGGGTTCATCGAAGCGACATTATGTCCGCCGTCGGCGCGCGTGCCAAGTGATTTGCTCGCGAGGTACCCGCGGCTCGGAGTCGTGAAACCGCTTCACGGTCCCGTGCACGCCGCCCTGCCGGTTCTCGGCCCGGGCCGCGGCTGCTTTTATGCTCGCCGCCCCATGCTCGGGACTTACGGCTCCTTCGCGGCCATTCTGATCGCCTCGGGCTGCGTCGGCCAGGCGGTCTTCTGCCTGTGCGGGCGGCGGACCTGGTCGTGGCTCGCTCCCGCGGTCGGACTCGCCGCGATCACGGCGGTCGCGTGGGCCACCGTGCGGTTGCCGGGCGATGGTTCGGCGGCGGCGATTGCTATCGCTGTGCTCGTCGTCGTCGCGGTCGCGCTTCTGTGGGGGCGGGTCCGGGGA
>VAYL01000038.1 GCA_005884305.1 Actinomycetota bacterium | reverse complement strand
TTCGCGACCTCTCGCACGGGCTCCTCGCCGTCCCCGTCGGCGCCCACCTCCCACTGGTACCACGACAGCTCCCACGCCACCGTGACCAGCGCGAGCTGTCGGCGGGGATCGGGGCGCACCCCGGCCTGGGGCTCGCCGAGCGAGCGCATGAGGCCGGCGACCTTGCGGCGCTCCTCGCTGGAGTTGAAGCGCTCCACCGCGCGCCTCATCAGGGCCTCGGGTCCGCGCTTGGCCCGAGTGCTGCGGGTCGTGGCGCCGGCCCGGTCCTGCGTCCGCTCGGTCGTCCCCTTAGTGGTTCGCGTTCGGATCGGCTGACGACGCGCCCGCGGCTTCGCGGCTCGCCGCTTCGGCGCCGCGCCCTCTTCCTTGGCCTCGGCTACCGGCTCGGGCTCTGGGCTGGGCTCGGGTTGCGGGTCCTCTGCGGCCGCCTGCGTCGGCTCAGGCTCGGGGTGCGGCGCGCGATCGACGTCCTGGGCCGGCGCCTCGTACTCGGGCTCGGAGGCGCCCGCCGGCTCGTGCCGTGGCCGGATGGTGGCGGAGCGGGCGCGAGAGGCGGCCCGGTTGAAGCGCTCCCTCAGTGCTCGGCCGCGCGAGCGCGGCTGCTCCTCCTCCAGCGTGTGCGCCATCGAGACCGGGATCCAGCCCTCGGACTCCGCCCGCGAACGGCACAGCACGCACACGCGAATCCGCTCGCGCGCGGGCGTCAGGTACTCGTGGATCTGCTCGCCCTTGAGAATGGTCCGCCCGCAGACGTCGCAGGCGGGAAACGGATCGTGCTCGTCTGCCACGGGGTCAACGTAGCAATGCCCTAGCACCGCCGGGCGCCACTGATCGGCGCCCGAAGCGTTTTATTCAGGCGCGGACCTTCTCCTCGTCGGCCGCCTGGGCCTCGCTGATCACCTTCTGAGCCATGTGCCCGGGGACCTCCTCGTAGCGCTCGAACTCCATGGTGTAGTCGCCGCGACCGCCGGTCATGGCCCGCAGGTCCGTGGCGTAGTCCAGCACCTCGGCCATTGGCACCTCGGCCTTGACCTCGGTCATCGACCCCTTCGGCTCGACGCCCATCGGCCTCCCGCGCCGGGAGTTCAGGTCGCCGACGACGTCGCCCACGTTCTCCTCGGGAACCGAGATCGCCACCTGGACGATCGGCTCGAGCAGATACGGGTCCGCCTCGGCCGCCGCCTGCTTGAACGCCATCGAGCCGGCGATCTTGAACGCCATCTCGGAGGAGTCGACCGAGTGATGCTGGCCGTCGAAGAGGGTGACCTTGAGGTCCTTGATCGGATAGCCGGCGAGCACCCCCTGCTGCATCGCCTCCGCGATCCCCTTCTCCACCGCGGGGATGAACCCGCCGGGGATGACGCCGCCCTTGATCGCGTTCACGAACTCGAAGCCCGCCCCCGTCTCCACCGGCTCGATCTCGATGTGGCAGTCGCCGAACTGGCCGCGCCCGCCGGTCTGCTTCTTGTAGCGGCCGTGCGCCTTCGCCGGCTTGCGGATCGTCTCGAGGTACGGCACGCGCGGCGGATGGAGCTCGATCTCGGCGCCGTACCGGCGCTTCATGCGATCGACGATCACCTCGACATGGATCTGCGTGAGGCCGGCGATGATCTGCTCGCCGGTGTCGGGGTCCCGGTGGACGTCGAGGGTGGGGTCCTCCTCCTCGAGGCGCCGCAGCGCGCTCGCCGCCTTCTCCTCATCCCCCTTGGACTTGGGCTCGAACGCGAAGGCCATCACCGGGGCGGGAAGGTCGAGCGGCGGGAACGCAACACCCGTGTCCTTGTCGGCGAGGACATCGCCCGCCTGCGTCTCGCGCAACTTCGCCACCGCGCCGATGTCGCCCGCCCCCAGCTCGTCCACCGTCGATGTCTCCTTGCCGCACGGCGCGGCCAGCTGCCCGATTCGCTCTTTCGAGGACTGCGTGACGTTGAAGGCCTGGGAGTCCGACTTAAGGACGCCGGAGTACACGCGCAGCATGTTGATGCGGCCCGTGTACGGATCGGCGGTGGTCTTGAAGACGTAGGCGACGAGGTCGGCGTCCTCCGACGGCTCGATCTCCATCTCGTTGCCGTCGCCGTCGAGCGCGCGCACGGCGCCGCGCATCGCGGGCGAGGGGACATCCTCGACGAACGCGTCGAGCAGGCGATTGGTGCCCAGGTTGTGCGTCGCGACGCCGCACGTGACCGGGAATAGGTGGCCCTCGGTCACGCCCTTCTTGAGCGCGGTGACCAGCTCCTCGTGCGAGATCTCCTCACCCTCGAGGTAGCGCTCCATCAGCTCGTCGGAGTTCTCGGCCACCTCGTCCATCAGCTTCTCGCGGTACTCCTCGGCCTGCGCGCGCAGCTCGTCGGGAATCTCGCCCTCGGTTGCGTTCCCGCGCCCGTCGCCCTCGTAGGTGAACGCCTTCATGTCGATCAGGTCGATGACACCGCGCACCTCGTGCTCGGATCCGATCGGGATCTCGGTCGCGACCACATGGGCCCCGAACGCCTCCTTCAGGGAGTCGAGCGACCGGAAGAAGTCCGCGCGCTCGCGGTCGAGCATGTTCACGAACACCAGGCGCGCCAGCCCCTCGCGATCGGCGCGCTCCCACAGGCGCTCGGTGTGAACCTCGACCCCCATGACCGCATTGATCACGACGACGGCCGCGTCGACCACCCGCAGCGCGCCGAGCGCCTCGGCCACGAACGAGGCCTCTCCGGGGGTGTCGATTAGGTTGATCTTGCGGTCGCCGTACTCAAACGACGCGATGCTCGCGCCGATCGACATCGAGCGCGCCTGCTCGTCGGGCTCGAAGTCGAAGGTCGTCGAGCCGTCGTCGACGCTCCCCAGCCGGTTGATGACACCGGCCTCGAACAGAAGCGCCTCGCAGAGGCTCGTCTTTCCGCTCCCCCGGTGGCCGATCAGCGCGACGTTGCGGATCCGGTCGGCTGCCTTGTGCCCCACGGGAGCAAATATATGCGTTAGCGGCCGGCGGCCTGAGTTACGGGCGCGACTGGAAACGAGACCGCAGGCCCAGCACGGCCTTCGTGTGGAGCTGCGACACGCGGGATTCGGTCACTCCGAGGACCTCGCCGATCTCCCGCAGGGTGAGGTTCTCGTAGTAGTAGAGGGCGACGACCAGCCGCTCGCGCTCGGGCAGCGATTCGATGGCGTCCGCGAGCCGGTCCTTGAGCTCCGAGGCATGCGCCTCAATCTCGGGATCGATCGCGTTTGGGTCTTGAATCGTGTCGAGTACGGAGATCTGGCCTCCGCCGCCCTCCGGATCCGCGAACGTCCACAGGTCGTCGAGCGCCAGCACCGAGGAGTTCGCGATCTCGAGCAACGAGTCGTTGAACTCATCGACGTCCATCTTGAGCTTCGCGGCCATCTCCTCGTCAGTGGGCGCGCGCTGAAGCTGAGCCTCCAGCTCCGCGTGCGCCTTCTCGACGTCGCGCGCGCGTGCCCGGACCGACCGGGGCACCCAGTCGAGCGAGCGGAGCTCGTCGATGATCGCGCCCTTGACGCGTGCGACGGCGAACGTCTCGAACCTGATCTCGCGGTCGAGGTCGAAGCGCTCGATCGCGCCGATCAGGCCCAGGAGGCCGTAGGAGATGAGGTCTGCCTCCTCGACGTGAGAGGGCAGGCCCGAGGCCATCCGGCCGGCGATGAACTTCACGAGCGGCGAGTAGGCGACCACGAGCCGCTCCCGCGCGCGCTCGTCCCCCTGATCCTTGTAGCGCCGCCAGAGCTCCCGAAGTTCGACAGCTTTGACGTTTGTCTCCATCGTCGACCCTGCTGAAAACCTATCCGCCACGCCTTCGCGCCGCCGCCGCCGGTCAGGCCCGTGGGTGCGAGCGTGCGTACTCGCGCCTGAGGCGGCCGGGCTCCACCCGCGTGTAGATCTGGGTTGTCGAGACGCTCGAATGCCCGAGGAGCTCCTGGATCGACCGCAGATCGGCGCCGCCCTCGAGCATGTGGGTTGCGAACGAATGACGCAGCGTGTGCGGCGAGACATGCCCCGCCACGGCCGCCTCGCGCACCCACTTGTCCAGGCGGCGCCGCACGTCGGAGGGCGAGAGCCGGCGGCCGCGGCGCGAGACGAACAGCGCCGGCTGGCCCGGGTCGGTGGCCAAAGCCGGCCGCGAGTGGCTCAGGTAGCGCTCGAGCGCGCGCTGCGCGGGCTCACCCATCGGGACGATCCGCGTCTTGGACCCCTTGCCGGTCACCCGCAGCGTCTCAGAGTCGAAGTCGACCGCCTCGGCGTTCAGGTTGATGATCTCCTCGGCACGCAGGCCGCACGCGTACGTGAGCTCGAGCATCGCCCGGTCCCTGACCTCCAGCGGGCCCGACGCCGGAATCCGGTCCAGGAGCCTCGCGATCTCGTCCGGCCCGAGCACCCGCGGCAGGCGCGCCTCCTTCTTCGGCATCGGGAGGAGCTCGGCCGGATTCTGGGCGGCCTCACCGGAGCGGGCGAGATGCTCGTGAAGCGAGCGAACCGCGGCAAGCTTGCGGGCGACGCTAGAGCGGGCAAGGCCGCGCTCCGACAGCGCGGCCGCATATGAGCGCAGATCGCGGTAAACGAGCGAACCCGGCTCCTTGCCTCGCCCGGTCGCCCACTCGGCGAGCTCGGCGAGGTCGCCGCCGTAGGCCTTGATCGTGTGCCGGGAGGATCCCCGGCGCTCCAGCTCGCGCCGGAACCCGGTCAGGGTCGCCTCCCACCCGGGACTGACCGTTGAATTGGGCATGGCGCATGGTTCGCCGATCAGCGGTGCAAGCCTGCTAGGCGCGCCTAGTCGCCGATGTATATGGGGGTGCCGAGCGGGACCTGGTCGTAGAGCTCGATCACGTCCGGGATCAACATCCGGATGCAGCCGTGCGATGCTGCCGAGCCGATCGAGGAGGTCTCGTCGGTGCCGTGGATGCCGGCGCCGTTGAAGAAGCCCATCCAGCGCGCCTTGATCGGATCCTCGGGGCCGGGCGGGATCACCTGGCCCGCGAGGCTCCCTGCCCACGCGTCGTTGGGGACGTGCCAGGACGGATTGACCTGCTTGTCATCGATCGTGTACGTCCCTGCCGGTGTCTCCAGGCCCTGCATGCCCACGGCGATCGGGTAGGTCTTAACGAGCTGCAGGTTCTTCCACAGCCGCAGCTGGAAGGCGCCCCGGTCGATGGTCAGGTAGACCGGGTACTTCTGGGCGAGCTCGCCGGTGGTGACATCAGGCTTGGTCTTCTGTACCGGCGCCTGGATCTTCCGCTGG
>VAYL01000037.1 GCA_005884305.1 Actinomycetota bacterium | reverse complement strand
TCCCGGACCGGTAGACCTCGGCGACGTAGGCGCTGTACGACAGGGTGAGCGCGACCCCGCCGAGGATGATCGGATCGCTCGGCAGTCCAGAGAGCTCCAGGGCCGGGATGCCGAACCCGACGAGATAGACAAGCAGGATCACCGGGACGCCGCGAAACACGTCCACGAAGACGGCCGCGAGCAGGCGAAGTGGAAAGAGAGCGGCCGCCTGGCTCGTGCGAACGAGGGCGACGACCATCCCTACTACCAACACCGCCGCCTCAATGACGCAGAACATCTTGATGTCGAGCCAGAAGGCCTTTGCCACATCGGGGAACGAGTCCTTGAACGCGCTCCAGCTGAAGAAGGTGTCGCGGACGGTCGGCCAGCCAGGGCTCGTCACTGCGAGCGCGATCAATCCCCCGATGACGATCAGCGATGACACGGCCGCGATCGCCTGGCCTCTCCGGGCACGCCGGCGCTTCGCCGTCTCGCGCGCGGCGCGGCGCCCGAGCGTAGCTTCGCTCGCAGTCAACCCGCGGGATGCTCGCAACGCGATCGGCGGCATAACCGCGGATCGGCGCTACGCAATGGCGGACGGGCTACTTGAGCGTTGGGGCGCTCGCGGCCTGGCTCATCCAGCGGGTTTCGATCCGCTGAAGCTCGCCGGAGGAGCGCAGCTCGTCGATCGCCAGCGACACGCACGGGGTGAGCGGCGAGCCCTTCGCCAGCAGGGCGCCCCACTGATCCCCGCCCGGGGCCGAGAACTGCCCCACCACGGTCCCGTCCGGAACCTGGACCGCGGTGATGTACAGGGCGGTGGGAAGGTCGGTGACGATCGCATCGACCTGGTTCTCCTTGAGCGCCGTGACCACGTCGTTGGAGTCGTTGAAGACCTTCGGCTGGGTCGAGGGCTGGATCTGGGTGTTGACGGCGTCGAGGCTCGTGGTGCCGAGCTGGACGCCGATGGTGGCGTCCTTCAGGTCGGCGAGCGTCTTCGCGCTGGCCGCGCTCGATCCCTTGGCAGCGACGACCGCCTGGTTGGCGGTGTAGTACGGCGCCGAGAAGTCGACGTGCTGCGCGCGAGCCGGCGTGATGGAGATCTGGTTCACGTCGAAGTCGAAGTCCTTGGGGCCGGGCGCGTAGCTCGAGTTGAACGGCTCGGTCACCCAGTTGACGTCGGACGGCGCATAGCCCAGCCGGTTGGCGATCGCGTAGGCGGTGGCGCTCTCGAAGCCCTTGCCGTTGGCCGGGTCGTTGTTCAGGAAGTAAGGCGGATAGGCGGGCTTGTCCGTGGCGACCGTGAGCTCGCCCGCGGTGTGCGTCTGCATCTTGTCCGGCGTGCAGTCCGCCGCCGCGACGCTGTTGGTGGACGAGCTCGTCGTCGTCGATCCGCACCCGGCCAGGATCGCGAGCATGGCGGCAGTGGCCATCGCGGCGAGGAACTTGGGCAGCGGACGAGTCATGGCGTACGGACGGGGCCGCAATCCTAAGCCACTTTCAGCACGGCGGACTAGGCGGACGCCGGATTGGACGGGTTGACCCCGCCCGGGACGTGAGTGATCTGCGCGTGGTTGTGGTTCGCGTAGAAGCGGAGGTTGCCCACGGCGCAGCGGCGGCGTAAGTCCCCACCGTCAGGCTCCGACGGCGGGCACCCGATTCCCTACGGGTCCGGGCCAGTCATACGGAATTCGTACGCTGGCTCTCGCTTGGTGTTATCGGCTTCGCGACCGTGACTTTGCCCTGGAGCCGGACGTGCTCCGGCTGCGGCTGGTCGAGCGCTTGGGGGTGGACCTCGAGGCGGTGGTCCGCCGCGCTGGACTCGTCTTTCGGCCCGACGCCGCGGCCCTGACCTGCTTCTGCAGGCGGTCGATGTCCTTTTGGAGCGCCCTGCTCAGCTTGCCGCTGTCGCGCTGTTCGTCTTTGACGAATTTCTGGAGATCCTTGTAGAGGCCCTGGGCCCCGGTGCTGACGTCCTTGCTGACGTCCTTGCGGAGCGCGGTGAGCGCGTTCTGCGCGGACTCGAGTGACTTGTTCAGCCGCTTGATCGCGGCCGGCTCTCGGGACGACGATCGGGACGACGAGCTTCTACGGGTGGATGCGCTGCGGCCAGTGCTCGTGGTCCGGCGCCTCGATGTTGACCTCTTGGCTGGAGGCATAGCTCACCCTCCTCGGATGTGGATCTGACGTTGGGCCCGAGCCTACCGTCATGCGGCCGGACATGCCAAGGCGGATCCGCCGAGCGAATCCGCCGCGTGATGACCGTTCCCGTTCTTACACTCCGGAAACATGGATCCTCCGGTCGAAGGCCCCGCGCCCCGCGGACGGGCGCCACTGGGTGCTCGGCTGCTCGGTGGCGGCGCTCGCGGCGCTCGCCGAGTCGCTCAGGTCGCGGGCGTCGACCGCGCCGTCGAGGTGGCAGCGGAGGAGGCGATCGTCAGAGCGTTGGAGAGCCCGGCGGTCGAGCGCGCGGTCGTCCGCGTGCTGCAGGGCCCCGCCGTCGAGGAGGCAATGAAGGGAGCTCTCGACAGCCCCGCCGTGGAGCGGGCGCTGATCGACGCCATCGACAGCCAGCTGGTCGACAAGGTGTGGCAGCGGCTCCTCGCGAGCGACGAGGCGCAAAAGCTCGTCGAGCGCATCGCTCAGGCGCCGGAGGTCCGCGCTGCGATCGCTTCGCAAGGCGTGGGATTCCTGGATGACATCCGGCGTGAGATCGGCAAGGTCGCGCGGCGGATCGACGGCGGGATTGAGCGGGTCGCGCGGCGGATCTTCCGGCGCCCTCAGCGCACCGAGCCCACCGAGTGTGCGGGTGCGTTCACACGCATGCTCGCCTTCGCGCTGGACGTGGGTGCCCTGAACCTGGCGTTCATCGCGCTCTCGGCGCTGATCGCGTTCGTGGCCTCGATCGTCTTCCCGAGCGAGGCGACGACGCCGGCGCTCGCCATCGGCGCCTTCGCGTGGCTCGTCGCGGGTGCCGTGTACCTGGTGTCGTTCTGGTCGCTGCTCGGCCAGACCCCCGGCATGAGCATCGTCGGCATCCGCGTCGTTGCGCCCGGCGAGCCCCGGGTGACCGTGAGGCTCGGGATCCGGCGGTTGTTCGGCCTGGCGCTCTCGATCGTGACGCTGGGGCTCGGCTTCGCCGGGATCATCTTCTCCGACCGTCGGCGCGGCCTCGAAGACCGGATGGGTCACACCGAGGTCCGTTATTCGATGAACGAACGCCAGGCGCCATGGTCCGAGCTATCCCGCTGACCTAGAGATACGCCGGCGGCTCGTCACCGCCGGCGTACCGTGGTGGAAGTCCGTTTCCGGGAAATCCCCGGCTACTGCGCAGGCGCGAACTCCGGCGCCTCACGGGCGCCGCTCTGGTCCGCCCCCTGCTTGGCCGCCTCGGCCTGGGCGAGCTGGCGGTTCACGTGGTCCCAGTCGACGTTCGCAAAGAACGCTTCGACGTACTGCTTGCGCCCGTCGGGCGTCGCGCCGAAGTCGCGGACGTAAGCGTGCTCGTAAACATCGATCGCGAGGACGGGCACCATGTTGTAGACGGCCCACAGATTCTGCGTGTCCATGATGTAGTTGAAGAGCGAGCCGTCGTTCAGGTCGTAGCCGACCATGACCCAGCCGCGCGCCGCGCTCGCCGCCTTCTTCGTCGCGTCGAACCACTTGCCGAGGCCGTTGAACTCCTCCTCGGCGAGCTCCGCGAATCGCCCGTCGGGGTCGCCGCCGTCGCCGCCCAGGTGCCCGAAGTACAGGTCGTGATTCTTGTACCCGAGTAGCGCGAACGTGTAATCGACCGAGACCGCGCGCAACTCCGAGTAGACCTGGTTGCCCTCGATCTCCGAGTAGTCGAACTCGTTGAGGAGCTTCCGGCACTCGTTCGCCTTCTTGGCGTAGCCCTCATAGAGCTTGTAGTGGTCCTCCATCGTCTGCTTCGAGATGCCTTCCAGCTCCTTGTCGAAGGCCGGGAACTGGCGCGGCTTCAGCTCATCCCAGGGCATCACTCGCTCCTTTCGCTGGATTCCTCTTGCTGCTTGCGAAGACTCTCCTCGTCCACGCCGGGGTTGCCCAGCGGGCCACCGGACTCCTCGGAATCACCGTGGTGCTCCGACGGCGACTCGGGCGGCTCGTCAGCGGGGGGCTCCGTCGCAGCCTCGTCGCGATGGGCCTCGTCGCCCGGATCCTCAGTCTCGAACGCCATGACTCGTTACGCCCGGCCGCCGCCCGTCACGCGGGCGCGGTGCGCCTGGCCCGCCTCGCCCTCACCACCACGCGGCGCGGCGTTCGCGCTTGGGCGGGCGGCCTGGCCAGCCTCGCGTCGCTCCTGGGCTGCTGTGGAGCGCTCCGAACCGACCTGTGAGCCTCGGCGTGCCGCCATGCCGCCCAGCAGGAAGGCCGCGATGAGGAGCGCGATGCCGACCGCGAAGATCGGGGCGTAGGCGGTCGCGATCATTCCGATCACGAACAGGACGAGAAGGCCG
Organism: Actinomycetota bacterium; assembly: GCA_005884305.1. Taxonomy (GTDB): domain Bacteria; phylum Actinomycetota; class Thermoleophilia; order Solirubrobacterales; family 70-9; genus AC-56. Next base: position 1,398 of record VAYL01000037.1, on the reverse strand, counting down.
AAGCCGAATACGAACACAAACCATTTTCCGTACATCGCTTCGCCACCTACCCGCGACTCGCTTGGCCGAAACCGGGTATCGCAGTGGTGAGGTGGCTCCACGAGGACAATCGGCAACCCCCGAGGCCTTGCGCGAGGGCTACCAGCCGGCTGACGAGCTGATCCCGGAGAAGCCGTCGCTGAAGCGCCTCCGTGAGGCCGCGGCCAGCTGCCACGCGTGCCCGCTGTGGCGCACCGGAACCCAGACCGTGTTCGGAAAGGGCTCGCCGCGGGCGCGTCTGATGCTCGTCGGAGAGCAGCCCGGAGACCGCGAGGACCGCGCAGGTGAGCCTTTCGTAGGGCCGGCTGGCGAGGTGCTCTCGAAGGCGCTCGAGGAGGCGGGGATCGACCGCTCCGAGGCGTACGTCACCAATGTCGTCAAGCACTTCAAATGGACCCAGGGACGCGGCAAGCGCCGGCTCCATCAGCGCCCGAACACGGAGGAGATCGGCGCGTGCAGGCCCTGGCTCGATGCCGAGCTGGACGTCGTGCACCCCGAGATCCTGGTGTGTTTGGGTGCGACCGCGGCGAAGGCCTTACTCGGGAGCAAGGTCCGCGTGACCAAGGATCGCGGCCGGTTCCTCGAGAGCGACATCGCCCCGGCGGTGAGCGTGACGGTCCATCCTTCGTCGATCCTGCGGATCGACGAAGACGACGAGCGGCGGGCGGCACGAGAGGAGCTCGTGGCGGACCTGGCGAAGATCGCGGACCGGCTGAACGGCCGGTGATCCGCGCTACGCGACGCGCTCGGTGGTGAAGCCGGGGAGGTAGCCCACCTCTACCAGCCTCTCCCCCATCACCTCGTACATAGCCCGCTGCTCGGCCGCGGTCATGTGCCCTTGCCATCCACCCGGTTCCGCGGCTCGAATCTCCTTGCTGGTCCCCTTCTCGTGACTCGGGATCCGCTCGTAGTCATGGGCGACTGCGATCTCGCGCAGGCGCTCCGGCGGAGCGTCGATACCGAACTCTGCGCAGATCCGGTTGAGCTCCCGAGCGGGATCGTGCAGGAGGTCCTCATAGCGGACGAGCACCCGCCGCTCCGGATCGTGCCTCTGATAGGTGCGCAGCACGACGCCGGTCCGATATGCCCAGACACTGGCCTGCCACCTGATCAGCGCCTCCCTCCCTTCGCGGGCGACCGGGTAGGCACCCTCGTCGAGGGCCCAGGCGCCGGGTCGGTGGGCGTCGAGCCAGGAGTCCACAACGTCGCGGCCGTCGCGCAGTAGGAAGATCATCCGCGACTCGGAGAACAGCGACATCAGTAGGTCGGCGATATGCGAGCCGGGTTCCTTGACGAACACGAACGGCTCGAACGTTTGCCCCGCCGCCAGCTCCCGGACCTGGGCATCGAACCTCGTCA
>VAYL01000129.1:379-17163 GCA_005884305.1 Actinomycetota bacterium | reverse complement strand
CGAGGAGCCGCGGCGCTCCAGCACCAACGCCATCGCGCGACGGCTCGATAAGTACCCGAGCCTTCGCTTCAAGCTCGACCCCGAGAACGATTGGGACGGGGAGCTGATCGCCGAGATCCGCGAGATCGCCGAGGTCGACATCCTGGATCTCAAGGGGCTTTACCGCGGCACGCCCGTCGACGTCGAGACCGATCCGGAGCTCTACCAAGCGGTCGCCCAAGCTTTCCCGGAGGCCTACCTCGAGGATCCGGATCTGAACGAGGAGACGCGCCCCGTTCTGGAGCCACACATGGACCGCGTCACTTGGGACGCCCCGCTTCACTCGCTCGCCGACATCGAGGGCTTGGACTACAAGCCGCGCGCCATCAACTCGAAGCCGTCTCGCTTCGGCTCGTTGCAGGAGCTGATGTCGGTGTACGAGTTCTGCGAGCGCGAGGGCATCAGGGTGTACGGCGGGGGCCAGGGCGAGCTGGGGGTGGGCCGCCAGCAGATCCAGTATCTGGCATCGCTCTTCCATCCAGACACGCCGAACGACACCGCGCCGTCGGGCTACAACGATCCCAGCGTCCCGGATGGGCTCCCCACCAGCCCGCTCGAGCCCGCGCCTGCGGAGGCGGGCTTCCGCTGGGCATAGCTTCCGCTACCGTCTGGCCCGATGGCAGAGCAGTCCTTCGCCGCAGCACTGAACGAGCAGATCGCCAACGAGTTCAGCGCCCACCAGCAGTACATCGGCGCCGCTGTCTACTACGACTCGGAGACGCTGCCGCGACTCGCGGCCTTCTTCTACCGCCAGGCGGTCGAGGAGCGCAACCACGCGATGATGATGGTGCAGTACCTGCTCGACGCGAGCGAGGAGGTGCGGATTCCCGACATCGAGTCCAAGCTCACGCGGTTCGACGACGTCGTCGCACCGGTGCGGATGGCGCTCGAGCAGGAGAAGCGCGTGACGGACGAGATCAACGCCCTCTTCAAGCTGGCGCGTGAGACCGAGGACTTCCAAGCGGAGCAGTTCATGCAGTGGTTCGTGAAGGAGCAGGTCGAGGAGGTCGCGACCATGACCGATCTGCTGACGGTGGTCGAGCGCTCGTCCGACAGGCCGGAGCTGGTCGAGGAGTACCTCTCGCGCGAGGCGCTGGGCGAGGAGGGCGCGGACCCGACCGCCCCGCCCGCGGCGGGCGGCGCTCTCTAGTCCCCTCGGTCAGCCGATCGCGATCGCCATGAGGCACTTCGCAGTCGCTCGTCTCGAGCACATCGACGAGATCAGTGACGGCCGTTGCCCGTGGCGGCCCGTCCGTCACCACTTCGGCATCACCTCGTTCGGGGTCAACGCGTGGACGGGTCGCGAGGCCGGGGACCGGATCATCAACGAGCACGACGAGGAGGGAGAGGACGAGGAGCTCTATTTCGTCCAGAGCGGCCGAGCGAGGTTCGAGATCGACGCGGAGCCCGTGGATGTCCCGGCGGGCACGTTCGTCTTCGTCCGTCCGAACTCGAAGCGCACGGCCTTCGCCGAGGAGCCCGAGACCACGATCCTCGCGATGGGAGCCACGCCGGGCCAGGTGTACGAGCCGTCGGGCTGGGAGCTCTGGGCCCCGTACGGACAGCTCTACCAAGAGGGGCGCTACGCCGAAGCGGCCGACCAGGCTCGGGCGGCGGCCTATGCCCACCCGGAGTACCCCGCCCTCCTCTACAACGTCGCCTGCTGCGAAAGCCTCGCGGGCCGAAAGGGCGACGCGATCAAGCATCTGAGGCTCGCACTCGAGAGGTCCGAGGCCGTTCGCACGTACTTGGAGGGGGACTCGGACCTCGACCCGCTCCGTGAGGAGCCCGAGTTTCAAGCACTGCTCGACAACTGACCGCTGGTTCAAGGCGTCCGTCCCCGGGCGTCGTGAACGGGAGCGGCCGGACATCGCACCACGGTAAACCCCGGTGTCGCGATCGTCCGCTGACGCGTGGGCGGTTCCGGATGGGCGTGCCTGGTATGAAGCCTGGGTGGCAGCGACCCAGCAGCAGAAGGGCGAGGCCTTCCGCGCTCTTCACGAGGGCGATCCCTTCGTCATTCCCAACCCATGGGACGCCGGCTCGGCCAAGGTGCTCGAGGGTCTGGGCTTCAAGGCGCTCGCGACCACCAGCGGCGGCTTCGCCCTCACACTGGGTAAGCGGGATGGTGAGCAGACGCTGGAGCAGACCGTCGCCCACGTCGGAATGCTGAGCGAGGCAACCGACGTGCCGATCTCGGTGGACCTCGAGAACGGCTACGGCCCGGCGCCGGAAGACGCCGGGCGTGCGATTGCGGCGGTAGCCGAGGCGGGCGCCGTTGGAGGCTCGATCGAGGACTGGGACCGGGATGAGGGACGGCTTTACAAGGTCGAGGAGGCCGCGGAGCGCATCAACGCAGCGATCGACGCGGCACGCTCGCTCGACTTCCCGTTCATGCTCACTGCACGGGCCGAGAACTTCCTGCGCGGCAACCCCGACCTCGCGGACACGATCGCCCGGCTTCATGCCTACGAGGAGGCCGGCGCCCACGTCGTCTACGCCCCGAGGCTGAGCACCCCCGAGCAGATTCGGGCGATCTGCGACGCGGTCTCGAAGCCGGTCAACGTCCTCGCCTTCGCAGCGCTCGGCTTGAGCTTCGCCGAGATTGCCGCTGCCGGGGCGCAGCGCGTCAGCGTCGGGGGCTGGCTCACCTACACGGCGATGAATGCCGCCGTCGAGGTCGCGGAGCGGATCCGCGACGAGGGCGACTTCTCGGGGCTGGTCACGCCCGCCGAGACCGAGGCGTGGCAGCTTGGCTGAGCATTACGGGAGTTGGTACCGCAGTGAAAGCCGCACAACAAGGGACTGCGAGCGGGAGCGACGGGAGTTGGCACCACGATAAGCACCCCAGAATCGCGATCGTCTCTGAATGCTCAGCGCAGCCTGGATCACCGATTCCCAGTCCGAGGTCACCACAGACTCAGAGCGGCGACATACTGGCTGCTGTGTCGCGTGACCATGTGGAGACAGTCCGCCGTGAGTACGCGGCGTTCGCGGCCCGAGACTGGGAGGCGCTTGCGGAGCTCTGTCACCCGCAGGTCGAGTACCAGACGCTGAGGACGGCGCCTGGCGTCGGGGGCTCGTTGCACGGGCTCGATGAGATCACCGAGTTCTTCGACTCGTGGGCGGACCCGTACGCGGAGTTTCGCGTCGAAGCCGCCGAGATCATCGAAGTCGGAGACAAGGTGGTGACCGTGGAGCGACATGCGGCCCGGGGCCTTAGGGGAAGCGACGCCGAATCTTGGATTCACGACTCCTTCGCCTGCCTCATCACCTTCGAGGACGGCAAGATCCGGCGGATGGAGGAGTTCCCCACCCGCGAGGCGGCGCTTGACGCCGCCGGCAGCTAGCCTCGCAGCCTGCCGGCGAGCTCCAGCAGGACATCGACTAGCGCGTCGACGTCCTCGGGGCGCGTCCGCCAGTTGACTATTGCGGGACGGAAGGCGACCTTGCCCTCGAAGACGGTGGTACCGGCGAACACCCGACCGTCCCGTATCAGCGCCTCGCCAAGGCGCCGGTTGAGGTCATCCAGGCCGTGGTGGCTCTCGCCCAGGGGGCGCCAACGGAAGCAGACGATGTTCAACGGCACCTCGGCGAGCCGCTCGAGCTCCGGTTCCTCATCGACGCGCGTCGCGAGCCGTTGGGCGAGCTCTAGGTGACGTTCGACCATCGCGCGATAACCGGACCGGCCGTAGGCGTGAAGCGTCGCCCAGATCGTCAACGCGCGGGCGCGGCGAGAGCCCTCGGGGCCCATGGAGCCCCAGCTGGGGCGCGACTCGTCAGTCGCCGGCAGGTAGGCCGCCTCCTCGGAGAAGGTCGCCGCCAGCCGTCCGCCATCCCGCACGAAGCCGAACCCGCAGTCGTGCGGGACGTTGAGCCACTTGTGGCCATCCGATGAAACGGATCGAGCCCGTTCAACGCCTGCCGCCAGGTGCGAGGCCTTGGGCGAGATCCGGGCGAACAACCCGAAGGCCCCGTCCACGTGGAGCCACGCGCCATGCTCCGTCGCCAAGTCGGCCATCTCGTCGATCGGGTCGAAGTCGCCGGCATTGACCTCACCTGCGTTCGCGACGACGATCGCCGGCGCCCCTTGAAGCGCGGCCAGTCTCCGCTCGAGGGCGCCGAGATCCATGCGACCCGCAGGATCCCGGGCGAGCTTGTGCACGTTGTTCGTGCCGATGCCCAAGAGGGCCAGGGACTTCATCGCGCTCGCGTGGATGTATCCGCTCGAGAACACGGGGATCTGGCGAAGCCCGGCCAATCCAGCCTCCCGGGACCGCGCGCCAAGACGCTCGGCGCACCAGTCTCGTGCGACCGCGAGACAGGTGAAGTTGGCCATTGTCCCGCCGGTCACCAGCACCCCACCGAACTCACGCGGGAGCTGGAACAGATCGCGCAGCCACTCGAGACAGACGGTCTCGAGCCGGCTGGCCAGCGGCGAGCCCACCCACGCGCCAGCGTTCTGGTCGAAGCTCGACGTCAGCCAATCCGCGGCAAGCGCCCCAGGGGTGGCCCCGCCGATCACGAAATGGAAGAACCGCGGCCCGGCCGAACGGGTGGCAGTGGCGTGTCCCAGACGGGCCAGTTCGGCGATTGCGGCAGGAGCGCCCTCGCCTTCCTCCGGGAGCTCACCGCCGATTGAAAGAACCTCGTCCTCAGTCCCGGGAAGCTCCACGGGATCCTCGTCCAGGCCGGCGAGAAAGCTTCGGGCCTCGGCGGCGGCGACCTCGAGCGCCCGATCTAGCTCCGCACGCCGCTCGCCCGGATCGCCCATGGCCGGATGCTATGGGTCTCGCGAGTGCGGCCGAGTTGGTCCCGCGGCGAAAGCCGCACAACCGAGCGCTTTTGGACGGGAGCGACGGGACTCGAACCCGCGGCCTCCGGCGTGACAGGCCGGCGCTCTAACCAACTGAGCTACGCCCCCAGGAACCAGCGGCCCCCGAGGGACCGCCGGAGTGATTCTAGGGCCGGATAGTCTGCGCCGCCGTGCGAATCGTGACCTATCGTTCGGACCGCGGCGATCGCGCCGGGGTCCTCGTCGAGGACGGGATTGTCGACGCATGGGACGCCCTCGGCGGGGGCGAATCGACGGGCCGCGCGCTGCTCGCCGCCGATCGGATCGACGACCTTCGGAGTGCGGCCGAATCCGCCAGCGCTGTCCCGATCGCGGATGCCGAGCTCCTGCCGCCCGTCCCCGACCCGGACAAGATCATCTGCATCGGGTTGAACTATCGCGAGCACGCCGCCGAGGCGGGCATCGATCCGCCGGAGTCGCCGACGTTCTTCGCCAAGTTCCGGAACGCGCTCGCCGCGCCGGGGGCGACCGTGTCCCTCCCGGCTGCGAGCAGCAAGGTGGACTTCGAGGCCGAGGTGGCTTTCGTCATCGGACAGGAGTGCCACGAGGTCACCGAGATCGAGGCCGGAAGCTACGTCGGCGGCTACATGCTCTTCAACGACCTGTCCGCCCGCGACCTCCAGTTCGCCACGCCGCAATGGATGCCGGGCAAGGTGTTCGACGGCTCGGCGCCGTGCGGGCCGGCACTGGTGACGCCCGACGAGGGGGAGGTCGACGGATCGATCTCCTTCTCGCTCGAGCTGAACGGCGAGGTCATGCAGGACTCCTCCACCGACGATCTGGTCTTCGGAGTGCCGAAGCTGGTCGCCCACCTCTCTCGGCTGATGACGCTCGAGCCGGGCGACATCGTCTCGACCGGAACGCCGTCGGGCGTCGGATCCACGCGCGATCCCCGGGTGTGGCTGAAGCCAGGCGACGAAGTCGTGATCAGCTCGCCGACGCTCGGGCGGCTGGAGACGCGGCTGGCGTAGACGCGGGAGTCCGCTGCGCCCAGAGGCTGGCAGCGAGCACGAGTGGCAGGAACCACACGACGTAGAAGTAGAACCAGTGTGTCGCGCCGAGCTGGACGGCGATGACGACCGCTGCCGCAAGGGCGGCGATCTGTGCAGCACTCTTTCGCCGCGGCCACAGGGCGACGACGATCGCCAAGACCGCGGCCCCGACCCGCTCGACCGGCTGGAGGAAGTGGATCGACGGCGCCTGACCCCAGACGCTGAACGGCGAGCTGCGGGCCGCCTGGTAGCCGAGGGTGTGGTCGTAGAACTCGCGCACGCCGCCGGGCGGAAGGAACGGGATGACGAGCGCCGCGCATACCGCCACGAAGAAGATCCCGAACACCAGGGCCGAGCGCCAGCGCCGCTCCCCCGTCCCGGTGGCGAACAGCGGCGCCAGCGCGGCCGGGCCGAACTTCGCCGCCGATGCGAGAGCCGCCATCACCCCACGCGCCGGCGCCGAGGTCAGCGCGAGCATCGCTCCGACGAGGAGCATCGCGATCAGCGAGTCGTTCGCGTTGGCATCCATCGTGTAGAGCGTGAACGGGTAGGCGAGCCACGCGAAGGCGAGTCCGGCGCCCAGGGCTCGGCCATCGGAACCCGGCCGCATGCGCCGGCCCAAGAACCAGAGCCCGATCGCTGTCAGCAGGTCGAAGGCGATCGCCGCCGCGTGCGCCGCAGGGACGTCGCTCCAGTGGCCGTTCCACGGAAAGATGAGCTCGAACGGCACGTAGGCGAGGTAGTTGAAGGGCGCGTACACGTCGCCCCGGATCGCGAGCCCCGGGGCGAAGTTCCCGGCGTAAAGGCCCTGTCCATGGGTGATGTGGTCGGCGCCGACGACGCCCGCCACCCCTATGTCGATCACGTGCGAGTCGACGATGTTCAGCGCGATGCGCGCGCAGGCCAGGGCAACCGCCGCGATCACGATCCACTGCAGCGGGATCCATGGAATCAGCGGGCCGTCCCGCTCGCGGGGAAAGAACCCCGCCCACAGCATCCGCGCGAGGACGTAGAGCAGCACCGGATAGGTGAGAACGACCGAGGTCGTGATCTCGGCCCGGTTGTAGAAGAAGAGCGAGACGCCGAGCCCGAGCAGCACGAGCAGGTCGAGATGCAAGAGGCGAAACGGCCGCCGGGGGTCGAAGAAGGGGACCAGGAAGAGGAGGCACAAGGGCAGCCAGACGTACGGGGCGTTCACCTTCTGCGCGATCGCGCCGCTGTACCCCCGGGCGAGCGGGTCGTGGAGCTGTTCGTCGTGCCAGGCGCCGAGGATCTCGCCCGTTCGTCCGTCGATGATCGCCACGGCGACCTCGGTGCGGTTGGCAGCGGGGCCGGTGAAATAGCTCACCTGCCACTCGTCTCCCCGCACGAACACGATCGGGTACATGCTCGGGCTCTGCCCGCGCTCGTCCTGCACGGCGCCGGCGGTGTGCGCGACGGCGATCGCCTGGCGGCCGCTCAGGTCGAATCCCGTTGGGGTCTTCGAGAGGGAGTGCTCGCGCTCGAGCGGCGGCGGAAGCTGGCCGCCGAACGGGGGCTCAGCCGTGAAGTCCTCCGTCGCGATCGCCTGCGCGGGCACGGCGAGGGCCAGCGCCAGCGCGCAGAGAAATGCGATCAGCAAGTGAGATGAAGCGCCGCGGCGACCGCCGCCGGATTCCGGGCCTCGAGCTCGGAGAAGCGCTCGACGGCCTGATCGGTCGGCAGCGCCTCGACCTTCACGCCCCGCCGGCCGAGGGCCGCGATCACGGCCGCGTCCGGCTGGAGCTGGCTCGCGTACCCACAGCCGAGGACGAGTCGTTCCGGCAGGTCGTCGAGCACGTCGTCGAGGTCCTCGATTGCGAGCGAATGCCCGTCGCGGCGCCACCATTCGGTCAGCACACGGTCCGGGAGGACGATGACGTCGCGATGGAGCTCGACTCCGTCGACGACGACCCGCCCGGGGCTGTAGCTCTCAATCCGCGCCACGATCGACCTGGCGCTCGATCGTAGCCGGTGACGAGGGATCGCCCGCCGGCGGCCCGCTCGGCCCCGCTCCCTCCCCGCCGAGGAGCCCGACCCGCAGGAGCAGGGCGTCGGCGTCCGCGGCATCGAGGGGCTCCGCGAGCAGGTGGCCCTGCCCGAGCTCACACCCCAGCTCAAGGAGGCGCTCGCGCTGATCCGGGCGCTCGATTCCCTCGGCGACAACCCGCAAACCGAAGATGCCGGCGAGGTCGACGATCGCGCGCAGGAGCTCCGCTTCCTCCCCCGGACCGCCGATGCCGCCGACGAACGACTTCTCGATCTTCATGACGTCCAGCGGCAGCCGGCGCAGGTAGCGCAGTGACGAGTAACCGGTGCCGAAGTCGTCGATCGCGAGGTCGACGCCGAGGTCGTTCAGGGCGTCCATCTGCTCGATCGCGTTGTCGAAGCTCTCCATCAGCGCCGTCTCGGTGATCTCGAGCATCAGTCCGGTGGCGTCGAGTTGCGACTCGGCGAGGGCGTCCGCCACCTCCTGGACCAGTCCGGGCTCCTGGAGCTGGGCGCCCGAGATGTTCACCCCTATGCCCAGGCCCGGGTGTCCGGGGTACTTCGCCCGCCACAGCGCACCCTGATGGCAGGCCTTGCGGAGGACCCACCGGCCCAGCTCGCCGATCAGACCGCTCTCCTCCGCGAGCGGAACGAAGTTCTCGGGCATCACGACACCGCGAGTCGGATGGTGCCAGCGGACGAGCGCCTCGACTCCGGTCACCCGGCCGTCGAGGAGGCTGAAGACCGGCTGATAGACCACCGCGAGCTCCTCGCGCTCGAGCGCCCGCTTCAGGTCCACCTCGAGCTCCAGGCGCTCGACGATCGCCGTGTGCATGCCCGGCTCGTACACGGCGTAGCGGCCCTTGCCACGGCCCTTCGCGCGGTACATTGCGAGGTCGGCGTCGCGCAGCAGAGTTTCGGCGTCCCCCGCGCCCGCGGCGATCCCGATGCTCGCGCTGATGAAGAACTCACGTCCGCGAAGGTCGAACGGCGCCTTGAGCGCATCGAGGAGGCGCTGCGCCGCCCGAGCCGCGTCGCCGGGCTCGCGCAGCTCCTCCAGTAGGACCGCGAACTCGTCGCCGCCGAGCCGCGCGATCGTGTCCGCGGGCCGCAGGCACTCGATGAGCCGCTCGGCCACCGAGACCAGCAGGCGATCGCCGGTCCTGTGCCCGAGGCTGTCGTTGACTGTCTTGAACCCGTCCAGGTCGCAGAAGAGCACCGCGACCGGCTCCAAGCCGCGCTCGGCTCGCGCCAGCGCGTGGCGCATGCGGTCGAGGAAGAGCGAGCGGTTGGGCAGGCCAGTCAACGAATCGTGGAGCGCCTCGTGAACGGCCTCCTCTCCTGCGCGGGCGTGGTTAAGCGCCAGGCTCGCATGCTCGGCAAGCGACAGCAGCACCTGCTGGTCGCGCGCCTCATACACGCGACCGGGCTCGGTGGAGGCGACACCGAGGCTCCCGACGACGCGGCTTCGCTCGAAGACCGGCGCCGCCATCGCCGCCGTCAGGCCGTCGTGTGGAAAGTCGGCCAGGTCGTCGTCGTGGCCGGCGCCGATGACGGCGTCGGCGACGACGAGCGTTCGCTCGCTTATCGCGCGGCCGCTGAGGCCCTCGTCGGTCGGCTGGCGGCGGCGCTCGAGTAGCTCCTCGTCGGCGCCCATCGTGGCGACGGCGGCGCTGTGGTCCGGGTCGTCGGGATCGGCGATCCACAGGATCCCCACCCGGCAGTCCAGGAGCTCGCACGCGCTTTCGACGACCGCGTCCAGGACCTCGTGCACCGGCAGTCGGTCCACGATCCCGCGCTGAAGCTGGGCCAGGCGCTCGAGCAGCACTTGGCGCTCGCGTAAGGCGTCGAGGAGCCGCGCGTTCTCCTCCGCCTGATGCTCGGAGTCCGCGCGGAGTCCGCGCTCGTTCTGCAGCACCGAGGAGATCAGCGCGAGGAACGCGGCGAGCTCACTCGGATCCCTCTCGGTCGCCATGGTTCAGTGGCGACCTGTCGGCGGGATCTCGTCCCGCACCGCGGGCAGAGAGGCCGACCGCGGCGCGGCCGGTGAGCCAGCCGGGGATAGCTTGCCCGGGCCGCTGCCCTTGTGGGACCAGTCGATGGTGTCCGGCTTGACCCTCATCAGCTTGCGCCATGTGTGAGCCCCGATCGCACCGTCGGCGCGGAGCCCGTGCTTGCGCTGGAAGCGTTTCACGGCCCGGTACGTCTTGCGGGCGAAGTAGCCCGTCACGCCCAGGTGGGCGCCCGCGCCGCGCAGATGCTCCTGCGCCCAGACCACCAGATCGCCCTTGCTTCCCTTGGACAGCACCGGGTAGTTGGAGCCGCCGCGACTGACGCCGGACACGCCCTTGCTGACCTGATCGCCCACGGCCCGCCACTGCTTACGGGTGGTGTGCTGCCACGACCACCAGCTGATGCCGTGGAAGTTGAAGGAGATGGCGAGGCGCCGGAACTTACGGATCTGCTTGCGGGTCGGACGGCCGCCCGGATCCCTGTAGGTCTGGCCAACCGGGTAGATCCCTCGCCCGTACACGCGGTTCGTCCGGATCGTGTGGCGGTCGGCCTCACCGACGCTCACGCCGATGGCGTGCCAGTAGACCTGCGGAAGGTTGAAGCGCGAGCCACCAGGCCCGAGGAAGACCGAGTACGGAAACGCCGGGTGGTAGTCGACGTACGGAAAGCTCGCGAGCGCCGTGGGGAACTTGCGACCGATCTTGTGCCGAAGCTTGTCCACGTAGGTGTCCGCCGCTCGGTAGCGGCCCTCGTACTCTGTCTCCGCGTCGATGACGAGGCAGTCCGCGCCCTTGTTGACGGCCTGGGCGCCACGCTTCGCTTCGATTTTGGGATGTGAGCCGTACACGTATTGCCAGGCGCAAACGCGCAGACCGTGCCGGTGGAAGAACTTGACCATCGGGCGCGTGAACTGATCCCACGTGTTGGTGCCGTCGGAGCTCTTGATGTAGAGCGTGCGGATGCCGTGGCGCTTTGCCTTCTTGGCGATCCGCGAGAGCTTGCCGCCGCTCGACTTGCTGACGTACCAGATCCACATGCCCTGACCCCGGAAGGGACTGTGGGATTTGCCGCCGGCCGAGGCGGTGCCGGAAAAGGCCACGGCGACGATGAGGAGCGCGGCCAGCAGAGCGAGCGGCGCGGTGCGCGCATGCGGGACGCGACGACGCGACCGCGTCGTCGCCCAAGGCCGCCTGCCCGCCGGCCTCCGCTTGGTCGTCGGAGCGCGCATATCTCCTTGAACTTCGGCGGCGGCCAGCTCGCACCGGTTCCGCCGCAGCGCGGGTAGTATCGCGAAACCGCAAATCAGGACGCGGTCTGCAGGGCACGTAGGCAAGAAGGTATGCGACTCAAGCTGTACTTCATGGCGGCGGGCGTCCTCGCCGCGTCGGTCGCGATGGGCGTGGTGCCGCGCATCGCCGCCGGCCGTCCGCAAAGCGATCCCCGCGACGCCAGGGGCCGGTTGGACCTCCGGAAGGTCAATGTCGCGCAGGTGCAGCGCTCGATGCGAGTGGCCGTAGACACGAGCGGAGGCTTTCGCTTGAGCGCGCTGAATCGTCACCCCGACACGACGAACCCCAAGAAGCGCTTCCTGTGCCTTCACCTCCATCGTTTCGGCCGCAAGCGAACGCGTCAGTTGTGCTTCGGAGCCAGATCGAACGGCGACGCCGCCACGCTGGCGTACGCGACCCTCAAGCCGGATGGCTCGGTGCGATCGTGGAAGCCGATCGACGCGAGCATCGATCGGCCGACCAAGCACTCGGTAATCGCGCGCTTCAATCCTCGGCGCGCTGACCTCGACCCCGGGAAATACCGCTGGCGCTTCCTGAGTCAGTCAACGGGAACGAAGTGCGAGGGGCCGCAAGGAACGAACATCTGCTTCGACCGCGTGCCGAACCACGGAGCGGCCGGATTCAAGCTCGAGCGCGTACAGCCCGTCGGCTGCAGGGACTCCGGCGGATCTCCGCGCTTCAACGGGCCCGCCCACCCGAAGCGGATCGCGCTGACGTTCGACGACGGCCCGAGCTCGTACACGCCGGCGATACTGAACGTTCTGCAGCGCCACCACGCGAAGGGAACGTTCTTCGAGATCGGCGAGCAGGTCTCGAGCGAGTCACGCGCGGTTCTGGAAGCCGGCGAGGAACTCGGGAATCACAGCTACCACCACGAGAACGACCCGAGCCGGGCGTCGATGGCCGCGACGAACAGCCGGATCCGATCGGTGAGCGGCTTTACGCCCTGTCTATTTCGCCCGCCTGGCGGCGCCTACAACTCACGCGTGGTCGCAGACGCGAAGGCCCTCGGAATGACGACGGTGATCTGGAACGTGGACCCAAGGGATTGGTCGACCCCGGGGTCGGGCGCGATCTACAGCCGCGTCGTGAGCGCCGCGCGGCCGGGTGCGATCGTGATCATGCACGACGGCGGCGGCAACCGGAGCCAGACGGTAGCCGCGCTCCCGCGCATAATCAGGACCCTGCGCGATCGCGGCTATCGCCTGGTCACCGTCAGCAAGCTGCTTCACCAGCGAATGATCTGGGGCCCGGTCCGCCGACCTTTCGAGCTTCGGACCCCGCGGTGGTTTCTAAATAGTCCTGCCGGTTCCGCGCCACCCACTGAAAAAGAGGAATAGCGCCACGAGCCCGAGCACGAACAGAATCGGATTGACGATCGCTCCGCCCGCTATCGCGAGCACCAGCAGGATCACTCCCAGAATCAGCAACAGCATCTGCATCACTCCTTCCTTGACGACTACGGGGTTCGCCTGAGCGGCGCCCGGCTGAACCGGCCGGTCCTCCTGGGCGCCGGCTCGGTGGCCGCCACCGGCTCATCGGCCACGGGCTCGGTCGCCGCCGGCTCGGCGACGACCGTTCGCGCCTCCGCTGCCTCGATGTCACGCACGCCCACAACCGACATGCGGCCGAGGGCCATGGCGGACATCGCAATCGCGATCGCGCCCAGCGCGTAGAAGTACCCAAGCAGCTCGAGAACCTGGACGCCGTTGGAACCAAGCGGGACACCGATGGGATTGGCGCCGAGCGCGCCATCCCAGAGGATCGCCACCGTCGGACCGGTGACGAACCACGCGCCGCCGCACAGCGCGATCCAGCCGCCGAGAATGCCGCTGATCCGATTCCGGCTTCCGATCAACATCAGACCGCCGAGGAAAAGCGCGGCGCCGGGCAGGATGTCGAGCCAGAACCGGTTCCAGCTCCACGCCCATGCCGCGTCGCTGCCGAACTCGTAGCCGAAGTAGGGGCCCACGAATGGGATCAGGGCGCCCCAGATGCCCAGGACCACGAGCACCAAACCGCTCAGCAGTCCGCGGGTTCGCGGGATGGCCATCGTCCGACGACGCCCGACAGTCTCGGTGTCGGTGTGCCCAGCGGCTGTACGGCGCGCTGGGGCCGTCGTCGTCGGGCGGTCGTACGTGCGGGTAGCCATTCCTCACCTCCTGTCCAGCGGGCTGCGCGAACAGTCCGCGTCTCTACCTCGTGCCTTACCCGGTGGGTAAGTACCCCTGCGGACTGGGCTGAAAACGACAGAGAAACTGGTGCAGGCACGTGCCCGCGTGCCGCATTCAGGTGCGAATCAGATTTCTGACAATCCGCCCGGCTATCCGCCGAGCAGGTTCCCGAGCGCGCCCGAGACGCCGCCCTGGCTGCCGCCGGACCCACCCGAGGCGGCCGCGACGCGGCCCTCGGAGGGCTGGATCAGCAGCCACCCGGAGCCGGAGAAACCGACCTGGATGGTCTCGCCGGATCCGCGGCCGATGAGGGTTTTCACGTTCATGTCGGCCTTGATCTGTGTGCTCACGCCGCTGGACCACGTGATCGCCGCCTGCGGATCGGCGAACGTCTGCTCGCCGTCGAGCTGGATCAGGAGCGGCGGTCCGTCGGAAACGAGCGCAATCCAGCCGCTCCCGGCCAGCTCCATGTTGAAGAGGCCGCCCGCGAGCGCGCTCGAGGCGCCCTCGACGCGCTTGATGTCCCAGTCGATGCCGGCGTCGAACGCGAGGACGTTCGCGCCGTTGGCGGTGATCCTGTCGTCGTCGAGCTTGATCAGGTGAACGTCCTGCGCCAGGTCGGCCAGGAAGACCTCTCCGCTGCCCGAGATCTTCATCAGCTGAGTGCCCTCGTTCGTTACCGCCTTCTTCAGCATCCGAGACATCCCGCCGCTGCCCGCGTGCTCGAACTTCACATCGCCCTGGTAGGCAACCATCGATCCGAGCTTCGCCTGGATCGTCACGTTCGCGAGCTCGACCTTCAAGAGCTTGGAGTTCTGGAGGGAGAACGACTCGGCGCTCTCCGTCTCCTGAAACTGGGCTAGCGACTGCTCGACCGACATCCTGCTTCTCCTTCCTTGGCTACCTGAAACCGGGCGCGAGCATACGGCAGGATTCAAGGCCCTCCAAATGATGGGCGGTGCCGGGCTCGAACCGGCGAGTCGAGCATGGATGCGAGCGGTGCCGTCGGTTCGAACCCGGTGCCCCCGGATGGGCAGTGCCGGATTCGAACCGACGACCTCCTCGGTGTAAACGAGGCGCTCTCCCAACTGAGCTAACCGCCCGACCGCTGATTATGCCCGCAGCGAACTCGCTAGTGGCTGGGCGGCGTCGAGGGGTTCTCGACGTCCATCCCGAGGCGCCGGTAGGCGGATACCGAGTAGGCGCGGGCGCGTGCGTGCAGGATCCGGTCGTCGGAGAGCTCGATGGCGTCGCCCGTGCGCGTCGGGTCGAACACCTCGATGTGATCGCCGCGCTCCGGATCGTCGACGATCTCGGTGATCTCGAGCCTGCCGGCGACGACGCGCTCGCGATCCTCCGGCCAAACGGCGGTGGGATCGTCGAGCGGATCGTCCTCGACCGGGATCTGAAGCTTCAGGTCGAAGGCGACCGGCCCTTCGCCGAGGCGCTCTGCGAGCTCGGCGCGCAGGTAGTCGCCGCCCTTGGCCTTCGCCTCGTCGTCGGGGAGCGTCGCCTCGCCCGCCTCGGGGCGCCAGCGATAGCGGACCCAGGTCGCAGAACCGTCGGCGGCCAGGAACCTGAAGGCGTGAGGGGACTGGTAGACCAGCGTCGCGAAGCTCGCTGGTGGCTCCGAGTTGAGGGTGGCCTGAACGGCGGTCTGCGACTCCGGGTGCTCGCCGAAGAAGGCGCCGAGCTTCTCCCAGTCGGGCTGGCCCGTCTCGGGGTCGGGCTTTCGAAGCCGCATGAACTCGAGGAACTCCTCGGGCGTCCGCAGGACGAACGCCGGCGTGGTGACGGCGAGGATGTCGGCCTCGTCGCCACCGTCGGGGCGCAGGCGGACGGCCATTCCATGCGAGTCGCGCTGCCAGTCGTCGGAGTGCGGGTCGCCGCTGGCGTTCGAGAAGCGGATGACGGCGGGCGTCGGCTGGCCCTGGAGGTGGGCGGCGCGGCAGAGCTCGGCCGCTTCGGGCGTCGCGGTGAAGGTGCCGGCGCACCAGGTGCCCTTGGCGTGCAGTGCCCGGCTTCCGTCGTGGGTTCCGTAGAGCGCGTTGGCGGCATCGACGATCTGCTCGTAGAGGTCGCCGCCCGCCATCGCGCCCACCGTACCCCACCACTAGATTGCGCGCATGGATCTGGGGATTGGCGGTAGGACCGCGCTGGTGATGGGCGCAAGCCGCGGGATAGGGCGCGGGATCGCGGCGGCGCTGGCGCGCGAGGGCGCGCGCGTGGCCATGGCCAGCCGATCGCGGGAGCGGGTCGCGGAGGCCGCGAACGGGATCGAGGGCGAGACGATGCCGTTCGAGGCCGATACGGACGATCTCGACCGGCTCGCGACGCTTCCCGGCGAGATCGTCCAGGCGCTCGGCCCGGTGGAGATCCTCGTGACGAATACGGGCGGGCCGCCCCTCGGCGCCGCGCATGACCACGAGCTGGAGGAGTGGGAGCGGGCGTACCGGTCGCTCGTGCTCGCTCCGAGGGTGCTCACGGAGGCGGTGGTACCGGGAATGCGGGAGCGCGGATGGGGACGGATCGTGAACGTCGGATCGAGCTCGGTGGTCGAGCCGATCCCGCATCTCACGCTCTCGAACGCGAACCGGATGGCCGCGGTCGGGCTGTTCAAGACACTGGCCAACGAGGTCGCAGGCGACGGGATCACCGTGAACACGGTCGCTCCCGGGCGCTTCGCCACCGACCGGCTTGCGTCTAACTGGGGATCGTGGGAGGAGATGGAGCGGAGCGCCGCGGAGGGAATCCCCGCCGGCCGGCTCGGGCAGCCGGACGAGTTCGGCGACCTCGTCGCGTTCCTCTGCTCGGACCGGGCGGCGTACCTCACGGGCACGGTCATCGCGCTGGACGGCGGGCTTCTCCGCTCCGTTTAACGGCCCGTCAGACCCGAGCGTGTCGCAAACCCCAGGTTGCTTCGCATCGCGATGATCAGTGGCCGGTGGCCGGGCTGGAGCCACTCACGAAGAGGCCCGAGGCAAGAACCGCTAGGGCGAAGAGAGAGATTGTGACCCAGCGCAGGCGCTGCGGGGTCAGAAACGTGCCGACATGGTTGCCCAGCCAAACCCTCATGCCGCTGGCCGTTGAGACACTCGCGGCCGCGGTCATCATGCACTGGAGGCACATTTCGCGGGAATTTATCCCACCACGCTCCTCAGTGGAACGGCTGACCGCGACCATCGCGGCGATCGTCGGGTTAGGCTCAGAGGCAGATGAGAATGATTCCCATTATCATCCTCGCGTTCGGCCGGACCTGAGGAGTAGCTCGACGTGTTCGATCCGTTCCAGCTTCCATTCGTGCAGCGTGGCGTGTTCGAGATCCTCCTGCTCTCGATCGCGCTCGGGGTGCTGGGCACGTGGATCGTCGTCCGGGGACTTGCCTTCTATTCGCATGCGCTGGCGACGGCTGCGT
>VAYL01000129.1:0-372 GCA_005884305.1 Actinomycetota bacterium | reverse complement strand
CCGCAGCTCGGAGCGCTCGGGATCGCCGCCGCGTTCGCCGTCGTGGTCGGGCGGCTCGGGGCTGGACGGCGTGAGCTCTATGACAGTCGCACCGCCCTGGCGCTCGTGGGTGCCCTGGCGCTCGGCGTGATCTTGGCCTCCGACGTGTTTCACTCGGGCTCGAACATCGAGACGCTCCTGTTCGGAAGCCTTCTGATCCTCGAGCCGCGCGACCTCATCTTCGGGGGCGTGCTCAGCGTCTTGGTTGTCGTCGCGAACCTTCTGCTCGGGAGGAGTTGGCTTGCCACCGGGTTCGACCCCGACGGCGCGAGATCCTTGGGCGTCCCGGCGCTGCTGCCCGACCTAATCCTGCTCGGACTCGTCGCCCTCGGG
>VAYL01000246.1:1528-3278 GCA_005884305.1 Actinomycetota bacterium | reverse complement strand
CGCGTTCACCGCGTAGAAGGTGGCGTTCTTGTCCATGAAGTAGATGACTCCGTGGACGATGATCGGCTGGAACTCGAGGAGCACGCCTGCCTGGAAGCTCCACAGCGACGAGTGTAAGGGAGGATCGAGGTTCTTGACCGGCAGGTAGCGGACCCGCGGCGGGTCGTAGCCGTACATCGGCGAATTCAAGGTCTCCGGCTTCTTTCGCTTCGGCTTC
The DNA here is from genome assembly GCA_005884305.1 of Actinomycetota bacterium. Classification (GTDB taxonomy): domain Bacteria; phylum Actinomycetota; class Thermoleophilia; order Solirubrobacterales; family 70-9; genus AC-56. Next base: position 3,061 of record VAYL01000246.1, on the reverse strand, counting down.
TGCGCGTGAAACGCCGCGTTGGGATTGGATACGTCGGCCGGCCGCTTCGTCACCAGGTAGGCGGCCACCGCCACGCCCGCGATGACCGCGACGACGCCGCCGACCAGCGCGAGCCGACGGCCCACGCTCCAGGAGCGCCAGATTTTCAGCAGGCGAGCCATCCGCGAAGCCCGTCATGGTAGGGAACGTCTCTGAGGAGACGTTCAGCTGCCGCATTCCAGAGCGAAAATCGAGCCCGAGCGCCTCTCCGCGCGCGTAAAGGCCCTCGACGGGCTCGAGCGCGTGCGCGCGGCGGCCGCCCAGATGCCCGTGTACCTGGTCGGCGGGGCGGTGCGCGACCTGCTCCTGGGCGGGGAGCGGACCGATCTCGACGTGGCCGTGGAGGGCGACGCGGCTGAGCTCGGGCGCAGGCTCGGCGGCGAGGTTCGCGTCCACGAGCGGTTTGCCACCGCGCGGGTGACCGTTGACGGCCTGGAGGTCGACTTCGCCACCGCGCGCAGCGAGACCTACGCGCGGCCTGGCGCCCTGCCGGAAGTGCGCCCGGCGGGGATCGGCGAGGACCTCGCTCGGCGCGACTTCACCATCAACGCAATGGCAGTGCCGCTGGTCGGCGAGCCGGAATTGATGGTCCCGCACGGAGGTGTGGCGGATCTTGAGGCCGGCCTCCTGCGCGTCCTGCACGAGCGCTCGTTCGTCGATGATCCGACCAGGGCCCTCCGGGCCGCCCGGTACGCGGCTCGCTACGGGTTCGAGCTCGAGCCGGACACGGAGAGACTCCTTCGCGCCGCGGATCTGGGGACGGTGTCGCGCGACCGCGTCGAGGCCGAGCTCAGGAAGCTGGCAGCGGAGCCGCGAGCTCGGGAGGGATTCGCCCTCCTGGACGCGTGGGGCCTTGTCGCCGTCGACGCGGAGGCGCTGGATCTCATCGAGCGCATCGGCAGGTTGGTCGATTCCGAGCCGTGGCAGGGCTTCGCGCCGCGCGCCGACGCTGTGCTGGCGGCTGCCCTCGGCCGCGGGTTCGACGCCGCCCAGGAGCTGGCCACCGCGCGGCCGGACCGGGCCTCGGCGGCTGTCGAGGTCGCGCGCGGCCGCGACGCCGTAACCCTCCTATCGGCGCGCGCCATCGGCGCGGAGTGGCTCGACCGCTACGTCACCGAGTGGCGGCGCGTGCGCCTGGAGATCGACGGCGACGACCTGCTCGCCGCCGGGATACCGGAGGGACCGGCGATCGGGCGCGGGCTCGAGGCCGCCCTGCGCGCCAAGCTCGACGGCGAAGCAGCCGGTCCCGAGGAGGAGCTCGCGGTCGCGCTCGCGGCCGCCCGCGGCTAACGGCGACTGACGGTCTGGTCCATCCGGTACTTTCAGGTGTGTTGGTCGAGGAGCGGCGCGCGACGAGTCTGGCTGGTCAGGCGGCGAAGCCGCCGCAATTTGTGCATTGACCGCGCCGTTCGACGACGATCCCGTCTACCTCTCAGAGCTTCCCGACGACCTGCGCGTGCGGCGGGCGGAGGCGGCGAGGCGCCGCCGCTGGCG
>VAYL01000246.1:0-1504 GCA_005884305.1 Actinomycetota bacterium | reverse complement strand
CTGCAGTCGCGATCGTCTCGCTCACCGGCAACCACAACGGCGGCCATGCGTCGAAGGCCGAACCCGCCAAGGGCGGTGGCGGCCAGGGGAGCCAGGCGAACGCCACCGCCTATCCGTCCGACTGGGTGCCGTACACGGACCCGGTGCCGATCATCGAGTACCACGCGATCCAGCCGCCGGTAGCCGGCGCGACGTACCCGCAGCTGTTCGTGCCGCAGGCGGACTTCGTCGATCAGATGAAGTGGCTCGACGCCCACGGGTACGAGGCCGTCACGCTTGATCAGGTCGAGGACGCCTGGTACAAGGACGGTGAGTTGCCGCCGAAGCCGGTCGTGCTCACCTTCGACGACGGCTACCTGAGCCAGTACGTGGCCGCGTTTCCCGCGCTCGAGCACTTCCACTGGCCCGGCGTCCTGAATCTGGTCACAAAGGACGCGGATATCCCCGACGAGGACGTCCAGAAGATGCTCGATGCGAACCCGCCGTGGGAGCTCGCCTCACACACGATCACGCACGCGGATCTGACGACGCTGAGCTCAGCCGATCTCAAGCGCGAGGTCGCCGGCTCACGGAAGATTCTGCAGGACCGCTTCAACGTCACGGTCGACAACTTCTGCTATCCGGCGGGGCAGTACAACGATGCGGTGATCGCGGCAGTCAAGGCCGCCGGCTACCGCGGCGCGACGAGCGAGGTCCCGGGGCTCGCGACGTCCAAGGATCCCTATGTCCTCGCCCGGATCGAGATCGAGCTCGACGATGGCCTGGACGGCTTCGTCTCCAAGCTCAAGGCGGCCGAGTCCGGGAGCGCCGCTTCCTATACGCCCAGCCCGGGCGGCTGAGGCAGCCGTTGCGCTGGCGGGAAGAGGACGGCGTTCGCTGGCTCGAGGCAGAGCTGCCGGGTGCCACGGCGGCGTTCAGTACCCGGATCGGGGGAGTGAGCGATCCGCCCTTCGACACGCTCAACCTCGGGCGGCTCACCGGCGATCCCGAGGTGCGCGAGAACCGACACCGCCTCGCCTCGGCCCTGGGGATCGACCCCCACCGAGTCCTGATCGGCCGCCAGGTGCACGAGGCTCACGTCCGCCGCCACGAGGGCCCGACGGAGCCGAGCGCCTACGCCGAGCCCGCGCCCGGACTTCCGGAAGCCGATGGCCACGCGACCGATGCGTCCGGCCTCGCGCCCCTGGTGTTCGTCGCCGACTGCCTGCCGGTGGCGCTCGCCGGCGAGGGCGGCGTCGCGATGATCCACTGCGGCTGGCGGGGGATGGCCAGCGGGATTGTCGAGCGCGGGGTTGAGGAGGTGGGCGCTACGGCCGCAGCGGTTGGGCCCGGCATCGGCCAGTGCTGCTACGAGGTGGGCGACGAGGTCCGCGATGCGTTCGCGGGGCTCGGCGACGGCATCGCCGACGGGAGGATGCTCGACCTGCGCGAGGTGGCTCGCCGCCTGCTTGCGGAGGCGGGAGTCGAGCAGGTCGAGATCAGCGACCTCTGCACGAGCTGCCAT
>VAYL01000036.1 GCA_005884305.1 Actinomycetota bacterium | reverse complement strand
ACCAGCAGGCGGCCAAGATGTTGATTCTGCTCGTCGCCTGGCGCCAGAACGGCGGCAACCGCCTCGATCTGAACGGCGACGGTTTGATCGACGACCCGGGCGCAGCGATCATGGACGCCGCGTGGCCGAAGATCGCCGACGCGTTCATGCGGCCACAGCTCGGATCTCAGCTCGATGAGCTGAACTCGCTCTTCTCCCGGTTCGACTCGCCGCCCGGCGGCCAATACAGCGGCTGGTACCAGTACTTCGACCGCGACATTCGCAGGCTGCTGGGCATGAAGCAACCGCAGCCGCTCCAGAACCGGTACTGCGGTCATGGCAACCTCGCCAAGTGCCAGAACGCGATCTGGAACGCGATCGCGGCGGCCGGCGATGAGCTGTCACAGCAGCAGGGCACCTCAAACCCGAGTGCGTGGCGCGCGGACGCCGACGCCGAGCGCATCCACTTCGTTCCCGGCATCCTGAAGACGACGATGCGCTATACGAACCGCCCGAGCGGCATCCAGCAGGTCATCACCTTCAACCGGCACCGCTGAGACGAAGGATCTCCTCGCTTCGAAGCGAAGGAGGCTCCAGCATGCCGGCCTTCAACGAACGCATCGGGACGGTCGAGCACACCCGCGACCAACTCGAAGCCGAGCGGGAGCAGCTCGAGCGCAGGATCGCCACGCTGCAGATCGAGCGCAACGAGCTCGGCCGGGCGATGAGGTCCAACTCCGACACCTGCCATAGCGCGCTCGAGCGGGCGATGGCAGACGGCGAGAAGGAGCTCCACGATTGGCTGGCTTCGACCCGCACCGATGGAACGCCGCGGCCGCCGAACGCCGTGGTCATCGCGCGTTATCTGTTCGAAACCACGGACTTCGGCGATTGGCTCGCTGCGAAGCTGGACGAGGCGATCAAGGCCGACGACGGAACCTTCGAGCGGCGCTCGACCCGCCAGCTGAAGAAGCTCCACCGCGGAGTCGAGGACCAGCTCGTCGAGGCGCGGGCCGAGCTGAAGGAACTCGAGCTGACCTGCCTCGACGCGGGCGCCGCCGTCCGCGCCGCGGAGCGGGGAGATCAAGCGATGGTCGAACGGTTCCTAAAGCAGCGGGCCGAGGTCGGAAACTCGTAGCTGGACGCCCCGAGCAGGATTCGAACCTGCGGCCTACTCCTTAGGAGGGAGTCGCTCTATCCAGCTGAGCTATCGGGGCCTCCGGCAAGTCTAGGTCGAATAGGGTCGCCTTCATGGCAGGCAGGACGATCAGCGCCCCCGAAGATGTTGGCTGAGCTCCTTCCTCTGGCGCTAGTCGCAGCCCTTTACCCGCCGATCCTGGCGATGGTCGTCGTGATCCTCGCCAGACCCAGTCCGCGGAACCTGTTGCTCGCGTACGTCTTGGGCGCGCTGCTCGTCAGCATCGCCGCCGGGCTCGCGATCGTGGCGGCCCTCAACGCCGGCAACGTGGTCGGAGGCTCCGACCGCACCGTCAACCCGGCGGTGGACATCGCCACGGGCTTGGTCGCGTATTTCGTCGCCTGGATCCTCCTCACCGACCGCGACCGTCAGCTGAGAGAGCGCCGGGCTCGACGAAAGGCGGAGAAGGCGGACGGCAGGGATCCATGGTCGCGCCGGGCTCTCGAGCGCGACTCGGTGCGGCTCACGTTCCTCCTGGGGGTCGTGTTGAACACGCCCGGCGCCAGCTATCTGGTCGCGCTGAAGGACATCGCGGCGGCCAACCAGAGCACGACGACCCAGGTGATCGAGATCGTCGCCTTCAATCTGATCATGTTCGTCCTCGCCGAGGTCCCACTGGTGGGCTACACCCTGAGACCAGAGCGCACGCGCGAGGTGCTCAACGCTGCTAACGACTGGCTCGGAGGCCATAGCCGGCAGATCGTCATGGCGCTGTGCCTCGCGGTCGGCACCTTCCTGCTGGCGCGGGGCATCGCACACGCCACGTGAGCGGCGTGTGCCCGTTTAGCCCGCGCGGCGCGAGTGCTCCACGATCCGCTCGCGGAGCTCCTCGATGTCGTCGTCGGTGAAGTCGAACTCCGACGGCTCAGTGGTCTCAAGGAAGTCGCGTAGAACGCCCGCGAATCGAACCGGATCGTCCAGGTGGGGGAAGTGGCCGGCCTCCTCGAAGATCTCGAGACGGCTGCCCGGCATCTCGCCGTGAGCGAACTCGCCGTGCGTTGCCGGGATCAATGGATCCCTGCGGCCCCAGACGATCAGCGTCGGGAGCAGACTTGTCAGGTAGAGCCGGTCCGCGGCGTTCACCCGCTGCCCGGCGTAGTCGATCACGGCGCGCACGGTGTGGAGGAAGGCGCTGCGAGCCTCGGCGTCGGCCAGCGAGGCATAGCCACGTGCCATCTCGGCGATGTCCGGCCCGGCGCGCAGGCCGAGCCGCGCGAGGACCTGGCCGACCGCCCCGCCGGCACCCAGAACCCGCTCGTGCGCGAGCCAGGGCAGGACGATCTCCGCTCCCGGAAGCGTTGCGGCTCGGAGCAGCGGATGCACTTCGCGGCCGAGGCCCCCGCTCGAGACGACGACGAGGCGCTCGGCGAAGACCGGATACTCGTACGCGAACTGCATCGCGATCCCGCCGCCCAGGGAGTGGCCGACGACCGTCGCCCTGCGGTGGCCAAGGACCACGAGCAGGTCACGGAGGCTGACCGCGTAGGCCCCGAGCGAGTAGTCGCCCTGCGGCTTCGCCGACTGCCCGTGCCCGAGCAGGTCCGGGGCCACGACCGTGAACTCCTCGGCCAGCACCGGCGCCACCTCGGCCCACTGCTCGGAGGTGCCCGCGATCCCATGCACCAAAAGGACCACCGGTCCCGAACCGGCGGTCCGGTAACTCACGCGGTGCCCGTGCAACACGACGTGGTGCTCAGTCTCGAACTCGGTTGTCCCCTCGGCGAGTCGTGTCATCGTTCGATGAAACATATACCCATGTAACGATCTGGTTACTTGACGCCGGCCCTCTCCGCTTGGTTTGCTCCATGACGCCTGCGGTATCCGGGGAACGTATGTCCGACGACCACCGCCGCGTGCGCGTCACCCGCGAGCCTCAGCGCCACGCGTTCGATCGCTTCGCCGAGGCCGCATCCCAGTTCGTCAGCAGAGGGGTCTTCTTCACGATCTCACTCGTCGTCGTCGCGATCTGGATGCCGACGCTTTTCCTCTTTCAGAGCATCGACACGTGGCAGCTGATCATCAACACGCTCACGTCGGTGCTGGCCTTCCTCCTCATCGCGCTCCTTCAGAACTCCGAGCGCCGCTACGACGAGGCGCTGCATCAGAAGATCGATGCGCTGGCAGCGGCTCTAGCTGACCTGATGGTGCACCAGGCGGAGGGCGACAGGGAGGTCCTCGAGCGCCACATCGAAGAGCTCCGCAGCTCCGTCGGGCTGGAGCGGGATCTCTGACACCGCGGTCACCCTCCGGACCTGCGGCTTGACCTGACGAGTCTCCGAATACGTCGCCACGACCCGCGCGCCGTCCGACAACAAGACGCTGTGGGCGGGCACCCGGATCGGGCGGCTGTTCGTGACCAAGAACGCCAACGCCGCACCCTCCGCCGTCGACTTCAACCGCATCGACACGCCGTCAACGCCCGGGCGCTTCGTCTCCGGAATCGCCGTCGACCCGAAGAACCCGAATCACGCCTTCGTCTCCTACTCGGACTACAACGTCTCACACCGGGAAGCCCGGGCCACGTGTTCGACGTCTACTACAACCCGTCGGCCGGCAAGGCGACCTTCAAGGACATCTCGCACAACCTCGGCGATCAGCCGGTCACCGGGAGTGCGTTCAACGGGCACACCGGCGACATTTACGCCGCCACGGACTTCGGGGTCTCTCGCCTGGCGAAGGGCTCCCACAAGTGGGTGGACGCGGCGCCTGGCATGCCCTCGGTCGCCGTCTACGGGATCACGCTTTCGCCCCAGGCACACAAGCTCTACGCGGCCACTCACGGCCGCGGGGCCTACGTGCTGAAGCTCCCCTAGCCGGGTCGACGATCACTCGGCGTAGAGGCTCTCGGACGCTGACTCGCGGAGCAGCCGGTCCCAGAGCTTCACCTCCAGGTACAGATCGTCGCCGAAGCCCCGAACCGCATCAACGGCGATTAGCGTGATTCGGCCATCGGTCACCGCGGCCTGGTCGAGCACCTCCCCGTCGAGCTCCGCGGTGACCGCGATCGCCCCGCGCACCAAGGGCAGGCCCCAAACGAGTGTGATGTCGCCGCCGCGGTCGCCCTCGGCGCGCCAGGTGCCGATGACGTCGTCGGAGAGGTCGATCTTCCAGTCGGGGTTGTCCTCAGCGGTGACGTCGGTGAAGTCCGCCTTCGCCTCGAGATCCTCCGGCTCGCGCTTCCCTTGACGCTCGAACGAGACCCACCCGAAGTACTCGATGGGTCCGGCGTCGTCCTCGTCGCCCCCCGCGCCGCTCCCGGTCACCGGCACGTAGACACGACCGCCCCAGCCCCGCTCCGGGAACCACTTGAGGGTGTCGGTGTCGAGCGGGCCACCCGCCTCGTCCGCGTGCCCGGCGCACGCCTTGGCGAATTCATCCCGCAGCCGCTCCTCCCAGCGGCCATACGGCTGGCCCTCCTGCGGGGAGTCGGCGATGAAGCGGGGAAACGGGCGGGGGAGCGGTGGCATGGAGGCGGGAGCCTAGTCGCCTGGCCGTGCGATCACTCGAACGTTGGAGGGCAAGTAGGAGAGGGACCGGCCCGGCGGCGAGTCCGACAATTCCAGCGGTGGATGGATTCCCGTACCTATAGGGGATGAAATCCATCCACGGTCGCGCCGGACGGTCGCGACCCTCACTGGGTACCCACGGGTACCCGTCGGGTACCCCTGGGTACCCGTTCTGCGAGGAGGCGTGGTGGCAAGCGACGCTACGAGCCCAGCGCCTCGCGCAGGTCGCCCGCCGCGCGCTCGGGTGGATAGACGTTCACCTCGACGCCGGTGCCGAGCTCGAACCCGGCGCGGATGGTGAGCCGGGGGACGATGTCGACGTGCCAGCAGAACTCCTCCGTGCCGCGCGGGGCCGTGCGGACCCAGAGGTTCAGCTGCGGCGCTGCGTCGAAGACGCGAGCGAGCGCGGCAATCGCCTGGCGGATCATCGCCGTCCCAACCTCGCCGTCGGATTCGAACGCGGGCGCGGGTTGGCGGGGGATGACCCGCAGCTCAAAGGGCGAGCGCGAGGCCCACGGGCACACGAGAAGCGCCTCGTCGTCGATCGCGACCAGGCGATCGCCGCGTCTGACCTCCTCCACGGCAACGTCCGAGAGCAAATGACCGCCCATGGTGCGCTCGTGGTAGGCGCCGGCGCGCTCGCGTTCCCGGGCCACCTCCGCCGGCACGAACCCCATCGCGTAAAGCTGCGCGTGCGAGTGGACCAGCGAGGCTCCCGCATCCGGGCCCTCGTTGACGATCAGGTGGACAAACGAAGCCGCCTCGGCGTGCGCGCGCATCCGCTCTCGCCACGCGGCCACCGCCCCGGCGAAGCGCTCCTCGCTGAGCTCCGCCATCACCGTCACGTGCTCGGGCGCGTGAATGATCACCTCGTGCGCGCCATCCGCAGGCTGGGAGGCGAACAGGTCGGGCTCACGTGCTCGCGACGAAGCCCGCAGTGGATCGACGGAGCTCGAGAATCCGGAGTCGCGCTCTGCGCGCTGCGTGCTGCGTGCTGCCGCCTCTCCACCCAGCACCGGATACAGGTTGGGGACCGCACGGGCGGTCCAGCCCGGCGAGTCAGGCGGCCCGCCACCCGGCCGCTCGGCCCACACCTCCGGCGGCGTGCGGTCCTCGCGCCCCTCGCAGAACGGGCACGACTCGGCCTC
>VAYL01000035.1 GCA_005884305.1 Actinomycetota bacterium | reverse complement strand
TCGAGATCAATCCGTTGACAACAATGTGTTGCGGAGATTCTCGATCTCGGCAGAATCAGCGCATGGACCAGATCTCGATTCGGCGCGAGCTCCGCCCCGGCGACCTCGGGGCGATCATCGAGCACCACGGGCGCACCTACGCGCGCGAGTACGGGGTCGACTCGAGCTTCGAGGCGCACGTCGCCGCCGCGGTCGCCCGCGCCGCGCTGCGGGGCTTCCCTCGTGAGAACGAGGCGATCTGGATCGTCGAGCGCGGTGGCCGCCACGCCGGCAGCCTGGCGATGACCGACGAGGGAGACGGCATCGCATGCATTCGCTTCTTTGTCCTCGACTCCGACCTGCGCGGCGGAGGCCTCGGACGGCGGCTCCTGGAGGAACTACTCGACACGGCACGGGCCAACGGCTTCGAGCGCGCGGTGCTGGAGACGTTCAGCGACCTGACCGCCGCCGCCCACCTCTACCTCGAGCACGGGTTCCGCGTGGTGAGCGCCGAGACCGCGCCCCGCTGGGGCCGGGCCGAGCTCACGTACCAGCGCTTCGAGGCGGACCTGAGCGACCCGGCGCATAACCCGGCTCCGCCGCAGCGCGCGACCAAGCCCATCGTCTAAATCACCAACGACACCAGCCAGCTCGGGGCTAAAGCCCCTCGAATCAATCCCCGACGAGCGCCTCTGCGAAATCGTTCGGGTCGAACGGGCGCAGGTCCTCCAGCCCCTCCCCGACCCCGATCAGCTTCACGGGCAGGTCGAGCTCCGACGCGATGGCGAGCGCGATCCCGCCCTTGGCGGTCCCGTCGAGCTTGGTGAGCACGACCCCGGTCAACTCGACCGCCTGCGCGAATGCCTGCGCCTGGCGCAGCCCGTTCTGGCCGGTGGTCGCGTCGATCACGATGAGCGACTCGTGCGGCGCGCCGTCGAGCCGCTTCTCGGCGACCCGTCGCACCTTGGACAGCTCCTCCATCAGGTTCGTGTGCGTGTGAAGACGGCCGGCCGTGTCGGCGATCACCACATCCGCGTCGCGGGACTGCGCCGCCGCGATCGCGTCGAAGACCACCGCCCCGGGATCTCCGCCGGGCGATCCGCGGACGATCTCCGAGCCGGCACGCCCAGCCCATGTCTCGAGCTGCTCGATCGCCGCCGCCCGGTAGGTGTCAGCCGCAGCGACGATGACGGAGAGGCCGAGCTCCTTCTGCAGGTGCCACTCTTGCCGGTGCCGTTGACGCCGACGACGAGGATCACCGTCGGGTCGTGGCGCAGATCGATGTGGTCGTCGCCGGTGCGGGCGATCTGCGCCAGCAGCTCGGCCAGCCGGCCCGAGAGCGCCTCGCCGCCGACCAGCGCGCCGTCCTCGGCCTCCTGCTCGAGCTTGGCGACGACCTGCGCGGTCGTGCGCGCGCCGACGTCGGCGTAGATCAGCGCCTCCTCCAGGCGCTCCCAGGTCTCGTCGTCGAGCTGCTCGAACAGGCTCGCGCTGAGCTCGGCCTGCAGGGCCTGCCGGCTCTTCGACAGGGATTCGCGCAGGCGCCTGAAGACGCCTCGGCGCTCGGTCTCATCCGCCGCCGGCACGGACGGCGCTGCGCCGTCGCCAAGGTCGACGACCTCCTGCCAGCTGCGAGCCATGAGGCCGCAGGTTAGTGAGGGCTCGTCAGGCTGCTTCGGCGGCTTCGTCCTCGTCCGCCTCGTCCTGCGTGAGACGGCGCGAGATGACCTTGGTGATGCCGCCCTTGCCCATGCTCACGCCGTAGAGCACGTCGGCGGCGTCCATCGTGCGCTTCTGGTGGGTGACGATGACGAACTGCGCGCGGTCCGAGAAGCGGCGGACCAGCTGCAGGAAGCGGTCGATGTTGGCGTCGTCGAGAGCGGCCTCGACCTCGTCGAGGATGTAGAAGGGCGACGGCCGCGCGAGGAACACAGCGAACACGAATGCCAGCGCCACCAGCGCCTTCTCGCCGCCCGAGAGCAGTGACAGCTTCCGCGTTGCCTTGCCGGCCGGGGTGACCTCGATCTCGACGCCGCGGGCGGCATCGCGCTGCTCGTCGTCCTCCTCGGCTACCTCCCCCTTCTCGCCGTCGGCCTCGCGCGCCCGCCCGGGAAGAGGTGCTCCACGAGCTCCTCGAAGTTGCGCTGCGTCGCCTCGAACGTCTCCTCGAAGGCGCTCGTGATCTTGCGGTCGGTGTCCGTGATCAGGCCCTCGAGCTCGGCCAGGGCGCCCTCCAGGTCGGCGCGCTGCTCGGCCAGCTGCTCGACATGCTCGAGCGCCTCGGCGTACTCGCGCTCCGCGAGCGGGTTGACCGGGCCGAGCGCCTCGCGGCGCCGGGCGACGCGCTCGAGCTTGCGCTCGATCTCCTCACGCTCCTCGGTGCCCAGCGGCTCCAAAGCCGGCTCGACCTCGCGCCCAAGCGTCTTGGCCACCCGCTCTAGCTCGGTAGCGGCCTCGTCGCGGCGATCTCGGAGGTGGGCTGCCTTGACCTCGGCGCTCGTCAGCGACTCGCCCGTCTCGTGGAGGCGCGCCTGTAGCCCGGATTCGGCCTGCGAGCACTCGCGGAGCTGCGCCGTGAAGTCCTCGGCGGCGCCGCGTTCAAGCATCCGCCCTTCGAGCGCGGCCGAACGCTCGCCAACCGCGTCCCGTACAGCGGCCGCGGTCTCGAGCAACTCGTCAAGTCGGCCGAGGATCGCCTCGGTCGCTTCGATGCCGCCCTCGAGCGAGTCCTGGCGACGCTTGCCCAAGAGGCCCTCGACCCTGCGCGCGCCGCCGGCGGCTCGCTCGGCGGCGTCGCGGATGCGCGCGACCTCGCCGGCGCGATCGCCGTCGGCCTCCGCATCCGTCGCGCGCCGGTGGGCATCGCTCGCCTCGGTGAGTGCCGCCCCGATGCGGTACAGGCCGTCGGCCACCGGATCGCCGGAATCGCCGGCCTGCACCGCGGCCTCTGCGGCGAGCGCGCCCAGCGCCGCGCGACGCCGCTCCAGCTCGGTCGCGAACTCGCTGCGGCGGACGGCGAGCGCCTCGGCGCGCACGCTGAGTCGCTCGTGCGCCGCGCGCATGGCCGTGAGGCGGCCCCACTCGGCCGTGCGCTCACGGTCGCGCTCGGCAAGCCGCTCCTCGATCTCGGTGCGGCGGCCGGCGACCTTTGCGAGCTCCGCCTCCACCTCCTGGCGCGCCTCGCGCGCCTTCGACGCGGCGCCCTCGGCACCGGCCAGTTCGCTCGCGTGCAGGTGCAGCTCGCTGGCAAGCAGGCGGCCGCGCAGCTCCGCGGACTCGCGCTCCAGGCGCGCGTGGATGTCAGCCGCCTGCGCCTGGCGCTTCAGCGGGCGAAGGCGGCTGCGGGCCTCGCGCTCGATGTCGAGCGCGCGGTCGAGGTTGTCCTGCGTGCGCTCGAGCTTGAGCTGTGTGCGGCGGCGGCGCTTGCGGTGCTTGCCGAGGCCGGCCGCCTCCTCGACCAGCAGTCGCCGCTCGCGCGGTCGCGAGTGGACGATCTCCTCGACCCGTCCCTGGCTGATCACGGAGTGCATCTCGTGGCCGAGGTTGGCCTCGGACAGCGCCTCGATCACGTCAAACAGCCGGCAGCGCGCGCCGTTCAGCCGGTACTCGCCGTCGCCGTTGCGGTCGACGCGGCGGCGGACGGAGATCTCTGAGAAGTCCCCCGCGGAGCCGTCGTCGTTGTCAAGCACAACCTCGACCTCGGCGAAGCGCCGCGGCGACTCGCCGTCGCCGCCGGCGAAGATCATGTCCTGCATCGTCTGGCCGCGGACGGCCAGCGGGCTCTGCTCGCCGAGCGCCCAGAGCACCGCGTCCGTGATGTTGGACTTGCCGCAGCCGTTGGGTCCGACGATGACGCTCACACCCGGCGAGAACTCCAGCCGGGTGCGCTCGGGGAACGACTTGAACCCCTTAATCGTGATCGAGCTCAGATGCACGCGTTCGGAAGGCTGTCTGTCTGGTCGGACGTGATTTCCGCTGCCTGCCTTGGGTTTCGCCGCGAGGACGGCGCTTCCTACCGCTTCAGGCGCTCCAAGGCCTCCGCAGCGGCCGCCTGCTCGGCGGCCTTCTTGCTGCGGCCCTCGCCCGCGCCGATCACCTCGGCGTCTATCCGGGCGGCGACCTCGAAGCGCCGGGCGTGCGGTGGCCCTGCCTCGCGGGTGACCTCGTAGGTTACGCGGGCGCCCTCGCGCGCAAGCTGCTCCTGGAGCGCCGACTTGAAGTCGAGCATAGTCTCCTGCGCGAGGTCGATCTGGTCCGCGAAGGCCGCGACGGTGGCCTCGGAGGTCGGCTTGAATCCGTGGTGCAGATAGCAAGCACCAATCACCGCCTCGCACACAGACGCCATCGCGCGCTCGCTCTCGAGCAGCGATTCCGCGTCGATGCCGCCGTCAGTGGACTCGGGGGCTGCTTCGGTGAGCATCTCCGGCAGGCCGAGCTCCCGCGCGACCTCGGCACACGCGCGTCCGCTGACCGCCTGCCCGTGGATCTTGGTCAGCCGACCGATGTCGGCGCGCGGGAACTGCCGGAAGAGATGCTCCGCGACCGCGAGGCCGAGCACGCCATCGCCGAGGAAGGCGAGGCGGCCGTAGGAATCCGCGCGATGGCCCGTCCACGAGGAGTGCGTGACTGCCTGCAACCGCAGCTCATCGGGCAGCTCGGCGATCAGCTGACTGAGGTCGGCGTCGCGCTCGTCCCCGCCCATCCAGCGCGGGCGGCCGAGCCTCCGGATGCCGCGCGCCATGTGTCCCGCTATGCGGCGGCGCCGAGCCGACCGGCAACGAAGTTCACGGCGTCCCCCACGGTCTCGATGTCTGCCGCCTCCTCCTCGGACACGCTGAACCCGTAGGTGTCCTCCAGCTCCATCACGAGCTCGTAGAGGTCGAGCGAATCGGCATCCAGGTCCTCGCGCAACCGGGTCTCCTCGCGGATCTGCTCGAGCGGTATCTCGAGCTCGGCGGACAGGTGCTCGCGCACCTTCTGGAGGACGTCGGCGCGGCTCAGTCCATCGGTTGTCATAGGGGATTACCTATCACGCAGGCTCCCGGGACTCTCGCATGCTCCCGCGAGTCATGCCGGAACGCTCCAGTAGCTCGGCCGTCCGCTCCACCGCCCACTCCTCGACGGCGCGGGCCGTAAGCCGCACGGCGTTGGCGATCCCATCGGGCCCGGAGCTTCCATGGGCGACCACGGCGACGCCCCGCAGGCCGAGCAGGATCGCGCCGCCGGTGGTGTCCGGGTCGAGCTGGCTGCGAAGCGAGCCGAGGGCCGGACGGAGGAGCGCTCCCCCGAGCCCCGCACGGGCGCCTGAGCGAGCGGCCGCCCGAACGGCGTCCGCGACCGCCTTGGCCGTGCCCTCGATCGTCTTCAGCACGACGTTGCCGGTGAAGCCGTCGGTGACGATGACGTCGGCGTCCTGGCCCATCAGATCGCGGCCCTCGACGTTGCCGATGAACTCGATGCCGTCCGCTTCCGCGAGCCTCGCGTTCGCCTCCACGACTGCGGCCGAGCCCTTCCTCTGCTCCTCACCCACCGACAGAAGACCGACGCGCGGCGTGTCCGTGCCGAGGACCGCTGCGCTGAACGCGGAGCCTAGGTACGCGAATTGAACGAGATCCACGGCCCGAGCCTCGGTGTTGGCGCCGACATCCAGGAGCAGCAGCGGCCGTCCGCCGCGCCCCGGGACCGGAAGCTGGAGCGCAAGTGCCGGGCGCCGAACCCCCTGCATCCGGCGCAGGGCGAACAGAGCGGCGGTCATCGTTGCCCCCGTCGGGCCGGCGCTCACCATCGCCTCCGCGCGGCCCTCGGCGACGTCGGCGGCGGCCTGCACCACCGACGCCTCCGTCCGGGAGCGCACGGCGGCGACCGGCTCGTCGGCGTTCGTGATCTCGTCGGTCGCGGGGATCAGCTCGGCGCCGTCCAGGTCACGGACGTCCGCGAGAGCCTTGGGATCGCCGAAGACCCGCAATCGGATGCCGTCGGCCGTCGTGGCGCGTGCCGCGTTGATCACCGCCTGGGCTCCCCGCTCGGCGCCACGGCCGTCGAGGGCCACGGTGACCGGCAAGGGCTACTCCTCCGAACCGGAGGCTGTCTCGGTGGGGGCCGCCTCACCGATCTCGTGCGAGATCACCTCACGACCGGCATAGGTGCCGCATACCGGACACACGCGATGAGGGAGCCGCGGGCTGTGGCATCGCGGGCATTCGTTCAGGCGAGGCGCGCTGATCTTGTGCGTCGCGCGCCGCTTGTCGCGGCGCGTGCGGGAGGTTCTCTTCTTGGGGACGGCCATTTGAAGGGGGTGATGCTAGCGGCCGCCGGTCGAGCTCACTGGTCGAGCTTCAGCTCGCGCAGCTTCGCCCAGCGCGGATCCGGCTCGGCCTCGTGGCGATGCTCGGCCGGGTCGAGATCGTTCAGCGAGGCACCGCACACGGGACAAAGGCCCTTGCAGTCGGGCCGGCAGAGCAGCTGGATCGGCAACGCGAGGGCGAGCGCGTCATGCGCCCACCGAGCGAGCTCGAGCTCGTCGTCGGTGATGTAGGGGCTGATCAGCTCCTCGTCGGCCGTGCGCGGCTGATCGACCTCGCGAGCGTCGATCTCCACCGGAACATCGGCTTCGGCGAGGCAGCGCATGCACGGACCATCAATGTGCGCCACAAAGCGCATCCGGACGGCGTAGCCCGCCGCCGTGCGCGAGAGGTCGAGCCGCGCATCGACCGTGTCGCCGCGGACCGAGTACCGCTGGCCGGCGAGGTCGAGCTGTCCGGGGTCGACCTCCAGATCGAGCCGCCGCCCCTCCCCGGGACGAAGCGCGAACCGTGATAGATCGACGCTGTGATATCCCGCTGCCATCCCCGATCGAGAGTAGCGCCGTGACCGCCCAATTCCACATGGACCCGGAGACCTACCTGGACGAGATCCGGGCCGAGTTGCCGCGCTACGACGAGATCCAAGCGGCGACGATCGACGCGATCCCGTTCCCGCCCGGCCGAGTCCTTGAGCTGGGGGTCGGGACCGGCGAAACGACGCGGCGTCTACTCGAGCGTTACCCCGATGCCGAGGTCACCGGACTCGACTCTCAACCGGAGATGGTCTTCAAGGCGCGCGAGTACGGGATCGAGGTGCGGCTGGCGAGGATGCAGGACCCGCTACCCGACGGGCCGTGGGACCTCGTGATCTCCGTTCTAGCGGTCCACCATCTGGACGAACCCGCGAAGGGGGACCTGTTTCGTCGAGTGCGCGAGCAGTCGCGTTCCCTTGTGCTCGGAGACGTGGTCTTGGTGGAGCCGCAAACGGTCGAGCTGGAGCCCGGCGTGGACCTCCCGTCGCGCGCCGCGGAGCAGGCCGAGTGGTGCGGTGGCGAGATCGTTTGGGAAGAGGGAGATTTCGCCGTCATCCGGGCGGTCTACGAGTAGAGGCGGATTGCTGGTCGAGTTCGATCCGCACCAGCGCCGAATCGATACCGACTACGCGCGGCCCCATCCGCGCGTAGGTGCTGCATCGGCTGAGGATCTGGTCCTCGAGCGGCGTCAACGCCGCGATGCCGGAGTGCCACCGGCGAGCCAACTTCAGCCGGACGCGGGGATTCGCCTCGATGTTGCGGGCGAAGGACGCGTGGCGGCCGTGGACGCTGACCAGCCAGACCGTCGATCCGTCCTGCGGGCCTCGAGCCAGCGGCACCTGCCGCGGCCTGCCGCTGCGCCGCCCCGTGGTCTCGAGTACGACCCACCATGGCGTCCACCCGGCCAAGGCCCGCGCCACGGGGTTGAACAGGCGCCAGAAGAACAGCGCGATCCGGCGCTTTGCTCGCTACGGCCTGCAGACCATGTGCGAGGGCGGCGGCCAAGCCAACGCCACCATCCTCGAACTGCTGTGACCACCGACGTGACCGCCCCCGCCGCTCTCACCGAGCGGCGGGGCAACGTCCTCGTCATCACGCTCAACCGGCCGGAGGCCCGCAACGCGGTCAGCCCCGAGGTGCACCGCGCGATGATCGCGGCCTGGGCCGATTTCGCCGAGGACGACTCGGTCGACGTCGCCATCCTGACCGGGGCCGGTGAAGCGTTCTGCGCGGGTGCCGACCTGAAGACCTACATCCCTCCGGTCGTAAGGAACGCGACCCCGCACGACATCCGAGAGATCGTCGAGCTCGGCCTGAACGGATTCACGCGCGGCATGCACCGGATCCCCAAGCCGATCATCGGCGCCGTCAACGGCTGGGCCCTGGCCGGCGGGCTG
>VAYL01000034.1:11758-13032 GCA_005884305.1 Actinomycetota bacterium | reverse complement strand
GCCGCCTCCGATTGGACCCGCTCCCGTAGCCCACGCCTAACGCCGGTGGCAACCTCACGCCCGCGCTTCGTCAGCTGCCACCAACGAAAAGCGGCATACCCGGAAGCCAGCCCCGCGCAGGCAGGCTCGCGCTCACGATCGCGCACCATCGACCCTCCGCAAGTTGCAACAGCTGCATCAGTGCAATCCGCATCCGGGGGGTGGATGCGGATTGCGTTGACCGGGGCATGTCGGCAATCGTGGCCTCTCCTGGGTGCCGTTTCTAGACGCGCTTGCGTCGAAAGTGCGCTGAGAGGGTCACGACACCGTCACGCGCCGGCGTACCGGTGCGTGGGTAGGGCGGCGAGTGGCCGGGTGGGCGGGTGATGCGCTCAGTCGCCCAGGCTCGCGGCCAACTCCTCGCACACGTACGCGGCGGCCTGGCCGTCGACGGCGCCGCGGTCGCGCATGAGCTCGGGGCGGTCCGTCCCCTCCGGGCCGCCCGCCAGCACGATGTGCGGCCGGAACGCCGAGCGGACCACCGAGGCGAGATCGCCAAGGCCGTTGCCGCTGGCCGGAGCGACCAAGGCGACCTCCTTCACTGACGCGAAGTAGAAGTCCATTCCGCACAGCACGTGTGCCAGCGCCTGAGGATGGCGGACGGCGGCCCGGTGAAGCAAGCGGAATACGCCCACGGCTCGGCGCTCGTACTCCCCCTCGCCGGTCAGCGCGGCCAGCCGCAGGAGCCCGAAGGCCGCCGCTGAGTTGCCCGAAGGGATCGGGTGGTCGTCGAGGTCCTTGCGGCGTACCACGAGCTCCTCGTGATCGTGGGCGGTTGTGAAGAACCCGCCGCGCTCCTCGTCGGCGAACAGCTCGATCATGAGGTCCCCGGTCTCCCGCGCGGCCTCGAACCACCGGACGTCGAAGGTCGCCTCGTACAGGGTCAACAGCGCCTCGACCACGTAGGCGTAGTCCTCGAGGTAGGCGGCGAGGTGCGCGCGGCCGTCCTTATAGGTCCGCAGCAGCCGGCCGTTCTCGTCCCGAAGATCGCGCCAGATGAACTCCGCTCCGGCGACCGCAGCGTCCAGATAGTCGCGGCAGGGCAGCGACGCGCCGGCCTGGGCAAGCGCCCCCACCATCAGCGCGTTCCACGAGCACAGGCGTTTGTCGTCCCTGCCCGGCCAGACCCGGCGTGACCGGTACGTGTACATCGTGCGCCGGGCCTCATCCAGCGCCGCGGGAGCGTCAGCATCAGGAGCGCCGCGGACGTGCAGGATGTTGCGGCCCTCGAAGTT
>VAYL01000034.1:11172-11655 GCA_005884305.1 Actinomycetota bacterium | reverse complement strand
TCCTCGCCCTCGGACTCGGCGTCCAGCGCCGAGTGAAAGCCGCCCTCCGGACCGCGCATCTCACGAAGCGCCCACACCAGCGTCTCCTCGCAGATCCTCCGGTAGCGCTCGTGCCCCAGCGTCTGCCAGCCGTGGAGGTAGGCGCGGGCCAGCAATGCGTTGTCGTAGAGCATCTTCTCGAAGTGCGGCACGAGCCAGACGTCGTCCACGGAGTAGCGGGCGAACCCGCCACCGACCTGGTCGTAGATGCCGCCGAAGGCCATTGCGTCGAGCGTCACCTCGACCGGCTCGATCACACCCCGCGCGAGCAACAGCTCCAACGCGGACGCGGGCGGGAACTTCGGCGCCGAGCCGAAGCCGCCGTTCTCCATGTCCGCCGTCGAGTGCAGCTGCTGAGTCGCCTGGTCGAGGAGCCCGGGTCTCAGCTCCTCGTCGACTGCCTCGATTCGCCCGATCGCGCCCAGCTGCTGCTTGATCCGGTCC
>VAYL01000034.1:680-11120 GCA_005884305.1 Actinomycetota bacterium | reverse complement strand
CGCGGCTCCGGCGGGTAGTAGGTGCCGCCGTAGAAGGGGACGCCCTCGGCGTCGCAGAACACGGTCATCGGCCAGCCCCCGTGCCCGGTCATCCCCTGAACCGCCTCCATGTAGATCGCATCGACGTCCGGTCGTTCCTCGCGATCGACCTTGATCGGGACGAAGTGCTCGTTCATGTAGGCGGCCGTGTCGGGGTCCTCGAAGGACTCACGCTCCATGACGTGGCACCAGTGGCACGCGGAGTACCCGACTGACAGCAGAATCGGGCGGTCGGTCTGGCGCGCACGCTCGAGCGCCTCGGGCCCCCACGGGTACCAGTCGACCGGGTTGTCCTTGTGCTGGAGGAGGTAGGGGCTGGTCTCGAGGGCGAGGCGGTTGGCCATGTGCGTTAGGCCGGTGCCGTACGGCGCCGGCACTGGCATGTGTCGTTCATAGGTGTTCCCAGGCTACCCAGCGCCACGAGGCCGACTCAGGGGCCCGACGTGCCGGCCGGGCCCGGCCACTGATATACCCCCAGCCGGAGGACGAGAGTGGCCAAGAACTTCACGGTCGTGCTTCAGGATCGTCCTGGCGAGCTCGCCCGCCTCGGCGAGGCGACCGGCCAGGCGGGCGTGAACATTCAGGGGATGTGTGCCTTCACCGGCGAGGGACATGGCGTGATCCATCTGCTGTTCGACGATGGCGCGGCTTCGGCAGCGCGCCGCGCCCTCGACGAAGCCGGCATGGGCGTGGCCGACGAGCGCGAGGTCCTGGTCATCGACGTTGCCGATCAGCCGGGGACCCTCGGCGGCCTCGCGCGCGCCCTGGGAGAGGCGAACGTGAACATCGAGCTCGCCTACACCACGTTCGGCGGCATCAAGCTCGTCATCGCCACCGACGACATGGACAGCGCCCGCGCGGCGCTGGACGGCGCTTAGCTTCAGGAATGTTCCGATCAGGGGGCGTTTAGCCCCCGAAAGCGGCTGGTGCCGTTGCCGTTGCTGATGTTACGTCCGTCGCGAACGCCTCGAACGCGGCCAGGTAGCGCTCGACGTCCTCTCCTGAGTGCGCGACCGAAAGCGTCCACTCCTCCTCGACACCGGGCGTCATAAAGATGCCGTGGTTCATGTGGTAGAGCCACGCCAGCGTCGAGAGCTCGCCATCGACCTTGGTGAGGTAGTCGCGGTACTCGCGCAGCGGCTCCGACGAGAAGATCACGCAGCCCTTCGCGCCCATGCCCTCTGTGTAAGCAGGTAGGCCGTAGCGGTCGATGATGTCCTGGCAGGCGGACTTGAGCTGCTCGTTGGTGTCCTCGAGCTTTCGATAGACGTCCTCGGTGAGTACCTCGGTGAGCGCCGCCTCGGCCGCCGCCATCACCAGCGGGTTGCCGTTGAAGGTCCCGTACTGGTGGACCTTGCCACTCGCAACGATCTCCGCCATCTCGCCGGTCATGCCGATGGCCCCGCCGGGATAGCCGCCGCAGACCGCCTTGGCGAGCGTGATCATGTCCGGAGTCACACCGAAGCGCTTGGTGGCGCCGCCGTAGGAGATCGTCGCGCCGGTCTTCACCTCATCGAAGATCAGCTTCACGCCGTGCTTCGCCGTGAGCTCGCGCACCCGCGCCAGGTACCCGGGGACCGGCGGGATGATGTTGATGTTCATCATCGCCGGCTCCATGATTAGGCCGGCGACCTGGCCGTCGAGCTTGTTCAGAACCGACTCAAGAACGTCCGCGTCGTTGAACGGCACGGCGCGGGTGAGGTCGGTGAGCGCCCGCGGATAGCCCGCGCCGTAAGGAACCGAGCGCGGATCGTCGCGCTCGCCCAGCTCCTCGAGCTCCGGATACACGGAGACCATCACCGCATCGTGGTGGCCGTGGTAGGAGCCCTCGATCTTCAAGATCACGTCGCGTCCCGTGGCGCCGCGCGCCAGATGCACCGCGTCCATCGTCGACTCGGTCCCGGAGTTGGTGAACCGCCACTGCGGCAGCCCGAAGCGGCGCTGGAGCTCCTCGGCAACGACGATCGACCCATCGGTCGGCGCTGCGAAGTGCGTGCCGAGATCCACGCGAGCCTTGACGGCGGCGCCGACCTTCGGGTTGGCGTGGCCGATGCACATCACCCCGAAGCCGTTGTGGAAGTCGGCGTACTCGTTGCCATCCACGTCCCACACGCGAGCACCGTCGCCGCGCTCGATGTAGGTGGGCCACGGGTCGTTCTGCTGGAAGGACGACGGAACGCCCCCCGGCATCACCTTGAGCGCGCGCTCGAACCGCTCCGCCGACGCGCGCGTTCGCTCTCTGAAGTTCGCCTGCTCCGCCTCGGTGAGCCCGGCAATCCTCCTGCGGTCGATGGTCTTGGCGGCGCCCCCGCTACCTGTTTCGACCGTCATTGCGGTCAGCCTAGCCGTAGCGGCGCCGCTAAGGTGGACAAATATGCGCTTGGAGGGGATACATCACGTCACCGCGATCACCGCTGAGGCGCAGCCGAACGTCGACTTCTATGCGGGCGTTCTCGGCCTGCGGATGGTGAAGAAGACGGTCAACCAGGACAACCCGACCGTCTACCACCTCTTCTACGCGGACGAGAAGGGGGACCCCGGCTCGGACATCACCTTCTTCGAGTATCCGGGGATCGCCCCGGGCCGAGCCGGCGACGGGATGGTCCACCGCATCCTCTGGCGGGTTGGATCTCCCGAATCGCTTGAGTTCTGGGCCCGGCGACTCGCCGAGCATGACGTCGCGACCCAGGAGGTCGACGGCCGGCTTCGGTTCCGGGACCACGAGGGTCTGGAGCACGAGCTGCTGGTGCCGGACGTCGACGATGAGCCGTGTGCCGCCGAGCATCCCGAGATCCCGGCCGAGCACGCGCTTCAGGGGTTCGAGGGCGTCCGCGCGTATTCGTCGAATCCGGACGCGAGCCGGTTGCTGCTGGAGGAGACGATGGGATTCGAGTCCCGCGGCGACCTGCTGTGGGAGCGCCGGGGAGAGAGCCGAGGATCCACCTACGCCTACGACGAGGCTGAGCATCGTGGGGTTCAGGGCGCGGGATCGGTCCACCACGTGGCCTGGGCCTCGCCGGCGGATGAGCACGAGGCCTGGCGCGAGCGCGTCATCGCGGCGGGGATGAATGCGACGCCCGTGATCGACCGCTTCTACTTCCGGTCCGTCTACTACCGCGAGCCGAGCGGCGTCCTATTCGAGCTGGCGACGCTCGGCGGGCCTGGGTTCGCCATCGACGAGCCGATCGGGCATCTGGGGGAGAAGCTCTCGCTGCCTCCGTTCATCGAGCGCCTGCGCCCGGAGATCGAGGCGACGGTTCGCCCGATCACCAATCCCCGCCAGGTCGCGGCCTGACGACGCGGGCGCGGCTGCGTCAGTCCTCGGCACCGGCGATCTTTCGCAACAGTCGCCGAAGCTCTTGGACCTCGCCGGAATCAAGCGGCGCCAGGATCTCCTTGGCGGTCTCCATCGCCGCGGCTTGGGCGCGTTCCAGCATGCGCTCGCCGTCCGCCGTCAGGTGGATGTCGTGCTTTCGCCGGTCGCCGTCATGGGACTGCCGCTCCGCGTAACCCAACTCTTCGAGCTCGTCGACGACCGCGACCATCGAGCTGGGGTCGATCAGTGAGCGCTCCGCGAGCTCCTGCTGCGTCAGGCCCGGTTCGGTCGCGATCAACCTCATCACGCCGAAGTGGGGGGGACGGAGGCCCAGTGGCTCGAGCGCTTGGGCGAACATGGTCGCGGTTCGCCGGCCGTTCCACGAGAGGAGGAAGCCCGGCGCGCTTGCCAGTGGTTCTGGAGGGGGACGGTCGAAGCGCATTGCGGTGGACGGCGGAGCCGCGATTAGTTTCGGCGCGCTTCTCGGTCAAAGGGGCATTGAACGTGACGAATGCGAGCCCAGTCGGTCACGGTTTGGTCGCCTCCGGGGTCATACGGATGCGGCGGGCTGTGAGTCCGATCACTCATCAGGCCCCCATACTACGTGTACCCGATCATTTCTGATACAAAACGTTAAATATCTCAAGAGCTGCACGGAGGTCCTCTTGTCGTCCATCACCCGCTGGGTTCTCGCCCATAAGCGAATCGTCGTCCTCTTCTGGGTCGTCCTCACGGTCGTGGGAATCGCGACCGTCAACAAGGCGACGCAGGCGATGGATCAGAAGTTCTCGGTCCCCGGCAAGGAGGGCTGGGAGACAAACGTAGCGATCACTCAGCACTTCCACGGTACCGGCGGGGACACGGCCCCGATCGTGCCCGTGGTCACACTGCCGCAGGGCGAAACGGTTGATTCGCCCGGGGTCGACGCGCAGCTCGCGAAGGTCGACAAGGAGCTGCATAAGGCGCTTCCGGGCGCGAGGATCGCCTCGTTCGCGTCGACCGGCAACCGGGCCTTCGTCTCGAAGGACGGCCGGACGACCTTCGCGATCGTCTATCCACAGCCCGATCCGAACTCGGCGTTCGGGGAGAACATCGACGCGGCCAAGGACGCTCGCTCGGCGATGACCGGGGTCACGGTCGCCGGCGCCCCGGTCCACGTGAGCGGCTTCGACGCGCTTCAGAACGAGTCCGGGGGAGACAGCGGGACCGGCGTCCTCCTCGAGTCCGTGCTGGGCGGTGGCGGCGCGCTGATCGTGCTGGCCTTCGTCTTCGCGTCCCTCCTGGCGCTACTCCCGCTCGCGATGGCGATCGTCTCGATCATGACGACGTTCCTGCTCGTGTGGGGGCTGACCGCCTTCACCGACATCTCGCCGGTCGTTCAGTTCCTGATCGCACTGGTGGGGCTGGGGATCGCGATCGACTACTCGCTGCTGATCGCCTCGCGCTGGCGTGAGGAAACGGCCCACGGGCGCCAGGGCGACGAGGCCGTGCAGCGCGCGATGGAGACGGCCGGACGCGCCGTCGTCTTCAGCGGGACGACGGTGGCGATCGGCCTTCTGGCGATGGTGGCGCTCCCGGTGCCGTTCCTGCGAAGCATCGGCTACGGCGGCCTGCTGATCCCGCTCGTGAGCACGTTGGTCGCCATCACGCTCCTGCCCGTGATGCTGTCGA
Source organism: Actinomycetota bacterium (assembly GCA_005884305.1). Lineage (GTDB taxonomy): Bacteria > Actinomycetota > Thermoleophilia > Solirubrobacterales > 70-9 > AC-56. Next base: position 6,094 of record VAYL01000034.1, on the reverse strand, counting down.
AGTTCGGCCACAAGTTGGATTGGCCGCACAAGCGGACCGACGACCGTGCGAGCCGCGCCTGGACCCGCTGGGCCGAGCTGGTGGTGCGCCATCGGGTGATCGCGGCAAGCGTCGCGGTCGCGATCCTCGCGGTGCTCATCATCGCCGCGACCGGGCTCACGCTCGGCGACTCGAGCCCCGACACGATCGCCAAGCAGGGCGACGCCAAGGAGGGCCTGGTCGCGCTCGAGGATTCCGGTATCGGGTCCGGAACCATCCTCCCGACCGAGATCCTGACCAACGGAACGAACCCGGACAAGGTCGCGGCCGACGTGCGCGCCGTACCGGGCGTACATGGGGCTGTGGCGCCGGGTGGCCCGGAGTGGCAAAACAACGGTGTGTCGGAGGTGCTGGCCTTCCCGGTCGCCGACGACTCGACGGCGACGGGGCGAACCACCCTCGACCACATGCGGAACGCCGCCCACTCTGCGGGTCCCGACGTCCGGGTGGGTGGACTCCCGGCGCAGAACGCCGATTTCATCGACGCGGTCTACGGCGGCTTCCCGCTGATGATCGCGCTGATCGGAATCGTCACGTTCATCCTGCTGGCGCGGGCATTCCGCTCGCTGCTGCTGCCGCTGAAGGCGGTGGTCCTCAACATCGCGAGCGTGACGGCGACGTGGGGAGTGCTGGCGATCGTGTGGCAGAACGGCCACGGATCTGACCTTTCGCGTTCCTGTTCGGCCTGTCGATGGACTATGAGGTCTTCATCCTCTCGCGCATGCGCGAGGAGTACGACGCGTCGGGCCATACGAACGAGGCGGTGGTGCGCGGCATTGGGCGCACGGGCCGCCTCGTGACGAGCGCCGCGCTGATCCTGTTCCTCGCGTTCGTCTCTCTGGCGTCCGGTCCGGGCACCGACCTGAAGATGTTCGCGACCGGCCTCGCCGCCGGCGTCCTGCTCGACGCGACCATCATTCGGGCGCTGCTCGTTCCGGCCGCGGTATCGCTGTTCGGACGCTGGAACTGGATCCTCCCGAAGATGCCGGCGCGGCTCCTGCGAGTGGAGCCGTCGCTCCCGCCGCGCGCGGCGGCCAGCGAGGGCCAGGCTCCTTAGCTAGAGCACGTGTTACTAAGTGCTCCACTGTGGCCTACGACGAGGACCTCGCCAACCGGATTCGCGAGCTGATCGCGGATGCGGACGGAGTGAGCGAGCATCGGATGTTCGGCGGCCTCGCATTTCTCGTCGGCGGGCACATGTCCGTGGCGGCCAGCGGACAGGGCGGCCTATTGGTTCGGTTTGATCCGAAGGAGACCGACGCGCTGGTGGGGAAGCCGCATGCGCAGCCATTCGTGATGCGCGGTAAACCGATGGATGGGTGGCTGCGGGTCGATGCCCAGGGTGTCCGGACAAAGCGCCAGCTCGAGCCGTGGGTCAAGCGTGGCGTGACTTACGCCCGCTCGCTGCCGCCGAAGCGCTGACGCGCTGACGCGCTTAGGCGACGGTCCAGGTATCGCCGGAGCGCAGGAGCTCGTCGAGCTCGCTCGCTCCGAGACCCTCGCGGGCTGCTTCGAGCTCGCGGCCCAACGCCTCGCCGTAGAGGGGCCGCTCCGCAGCCCGGAAGACGCCGATCGGCGTTGGGCCGCTCGGCCGCGGGGCCAGGTGCGCAAGGGCGAACGCCTGGCTCGGGTTCGGGTCATGTGCATCGTGGACCAGGAGCGCGTCCTCGCCGACGTCGGCAACGTCCGCGATCCGCAGCGCGCCGTTCTCGCCCCGAACGATCCCGCGCTCACCCTCCGGCCCGAAGCGGATCGGCTGGCCGTGCTCCAAGCGGATCTGGTTTGCCTCCTTGCCCTTGGCGCGCACGGCGTCGAAGGCGCCGTCGTTGAAGACGTTGCAGTTCTGGTAGATCTCGATCAGCGCCGAGCCCTCGTGCTCCGCCGCGGCACGGAGCACGTCGGCCTCGTGGGCGCGGTCTGTGTCGACGGTCCGCGCGACGAAGCTCGCCTCGGCGCCCAACGCGAGCGCCACCGGGTTGAACGGGTGATCGAGCGAGCCGAAGGGCGTGGACTTCGTGACCTTGCCCTCCTCGCTGGTCGGCGAGTACTGGCCCTTGGTGAGCCCGTAGATCTGGTTGTTGAACAGGAGGATCTTGATCGGGACGTTGCGGCGGAGGGCGTGGATCAGGTGGTTGCCGCCGATCGACAGCGCGTCGCCATCACCGCTCACGACCCAGATCGAGAGGTCAGGACGGGCGAGCGAGAGTCCGGTGGCGAGCGCCGGCGCCCGGCCGTGGATGCCATGGACGCCGTAGGTGTTCATGTAATAGGCGAACCGGCCCGCGCAACCGATGCCGGCGACGAACACGATTCGCTCCGGCGGCAGGCCCAGCTCCGGGAGGAACTGCTGGACGGTCGCGAGGATCGCGTAATCCCCGCAGCCCGGACACCAGCGCGTCTCCTGATCGGAGGCGAAGTCCTTCTTCGTCAGGCCGAGAGGCCCGGCGCCGTTTCCGTTCGCGCCGGTCATAGCCGCTCCGTGATCACCTCGTCGAGCTCCTCGGCGAAGATCGGGAGTCCCTGGACCTTCGAGTAGCTCTCGGCGTGGACCAGGAACTCGCCGCGGATGATCTGCGAGAGCTGGCCGGTGTTCATCTCGGGGATCAGAACCTTGGAGTACGAGCGGACGACCTCGCCCGTGTTGCCGGGAAGCGGACTCAGATGATGGAGGTGCGCTCGCGCGACCTTCTTGCCGCGGAGCCTGACCCGCCTGCAGGCGCCCTTGATCGCGCCGTAGGTCGAGCCCCACCCGAGCACGAGCATGTCGGCGCCGTCGGGATCGTCGACCTCGAGCTCCGGTATGTCGTCCGCGATCCCGGCGACCTTCTCGGCGCGCAGCCGGGTCATCGTCGCGTGGTTCTCCGGCTCGTAGCTGATGTGCCCGGTACCGACCTCCTTCTCGAGGCCGCCGACCACGTGCTGTAGGCCCTCCGTTCCCGGCACCGCCCATGGCCGGGCGAGACGGTCGTCACGAAGATACGGCCAGAACTCGCCGTCCCGATTGGCCTCCGTCGCGAAGCGAGGATCGATCTCGGGCAGGTCGGCCGCGTCCGGGACCTTCCAGGGCTCGGAGGAGTTCGCCAGGAAGGTGTCGGTCAGCAGGATCACGGGGGTGCGGTAGGTGACCGCGAGCCTGGCGGCCTCCATGACGGCCTCGAAGCACTGGGCCGGAGTCGCGGCGGCCACCACCGGGAGCGGGGACTCGCCGTGACGCCCGTGGATGGCCATGAGCAGGTCGGCGGCCTCGGTCTTGGTGGGCATTCCGGTGGAGGGCCCGGCGCGCTGGACGTCGATTACGAGCATCGGGAGTTCGNGAGGCCGATCGTCTCCGCCTTCAAGTCCATTCCCGGACCGCTGGACGCGGTGACCCCGAGGTGACCGCCGAAGGCCGCACCCAGCGCCATGTTCGCCGCGGCGATCTCGTCCTCGGCCTGGACGGTGCGCACGCCGAAGCGCTTGTGGCGGGAGAGCTCGTGGAGCAGCTCCGATGCCGGCGTGATCGGGTAGCTCGCGAGGAAGAGGGGCAGGCCGCTGCGGACGCTGGCCGCGATCAGGCCGAGGGCGGTGGCGGTGGTGCCGTTGACTCCGCGGTAGGTCCCGGGCTCGGCAGGGGCCGCCTTCACTTCGTAGTGGACGTGCAGGAGCTCGGCGGTCTCGCCGAAGTTGTAGCCCGCGCGGAAGGCCGCGAGGTTCGCCTGCATCACTGCCTCGGCCTTGCCGAACTTCTGCTCGATCCACTCGGTCGTCACGTCGGTGGGGCGGCTGTACATCCAGGAGACGAGGCCGAGGGCGAAGAAGTTCTTCGACCGGGCGGCGTCACGCGAGGTGATGCCGTCGATGCCCTCGGTTGCACGGACGGTCATCGAGGTCATGGGCACGCGGAAGACGCGGTAGTCGTCGAGGGTCCCGTCCTCGAGCGGGTTGGACTCATAGGCGGCCTTGCGCAGGTTGTGGTCGCCGAACCCGTCCTCGTTCGCGATCACGATGCCGCCGCGCTCGAGCTCGGCCAGGTTCGTCTTGAGGGCGGCCGGGTTCATCGCCACCAGCACATTCGGCTGCCCCCCAGGGGTGAGGATGTCACGCGAGGCGAAGTGGATCTGGAACGCGGAGACGCCCGCGAGCGTCCCGGCCGGCGCGCGGATCTCGGCGGGGAAGTCCGGCAACGTGACAAGGTCGTTGCCGATCAGCGCGGTGGCCGCGGCGAAGCGAGTCCCCGCTAGCTGTATTCCGTCGCCCGAATCCCCTGCGAACCGGACGACGACGCGTTCTTTCTCTTCTACCGGTACTGCCTTAGTCACGCCTTATCGACGCCTCCCGCGTCATGTCGTTCGATTGTACGCGGCCGGTCGGCCGGGGCCGGTTCGTCCGGACGATGTGCGAACATCTGTTCGTGCGTTGGGAAAATCTCGAGGTCGGAAAGGAGGAGGCCGAGGCGCGGTTGCCCGGCTTCCGCGAGCCCGCCGTAGTGCGGACGTTCGATGCGCCCGAGGCGCTCGGAATCCGCTTCTACGAGGTGCAGGCACGCTCGGCGCTGAATCAGGTGCCGAAGCGTTCGCGGATGCCGTTCCGGTGGACGATCAACGCCTATCGAGGATGCACGCATGCCTGCACATACTGCTTCGCTCGCCCCACCCATACCTACCTGGATCTCAACGCCCGCGAGGACTTCGAGCGGGAGATCGTCGTCAAGGTCAACGTGCCGGAGCTCCTGCGCGTCGAGCTCGGGCGGCCGTCCTGGAAGGGCGAGCACGTCGCGCTGGGCACGAACACCGACCCGTACCAGTGGGTCGAGGGCCGCTACAAGCTCATGCGCGGGATCTGGGAGGCGATGCGCGACTTCGCGAATCCCTGCTCCGTTCTGACCAAGTCGCCGCTGCTTCTCCGCGACATCGACCTGATGCAGCAGATCGCGAAGCGCACCGACTTCACGGCGAACCTCTCGATCCCGACGCTCGACGAGAAGGCGTGGCGCGACACCGAGCCACACACACCCCATCCCCGCAAGCGGATCGAGGCGGTCGCCGAACTGAAGCGCGCGGGGCTACGCACCGGCGTCCTGATCGCGCCGTTGATCCCGGGCGTCAACGATGCGCCCGAGCAGGTGGAGCCGCTGCTCGAGCTCCTGGACGAGGCGGGGCCGGACTCGATCGGCGGCGTCGCGCTGCACCTGCGCGGCGAGGTGCGCGACATCTGGTTCGACTGGCTGCGCGAGCGCCGGCCCGATCTCCTGCCGCGCTACGAGGAGTTGTATGAGCGCGGGGCGTACATGCGCAAGGACGAGGCAAGCCGGCTGTCGTCAATGGTCCGCCGGCCCGGGCGCAGCGGGCCGGGGCGCGGCATCGTCAAGCAGGAGGAGCCGCCCGAGCGCGAGGTCA
>VAYL01000034.1:0-445 GCA_005884305.1 Actinomycetota bacterium | reverse complement strand
AAACGGCGCCCCCGAGCGCCAGGGGAAGCGAGTGAGCCAGGGCGATCACTGACAGGCCCACGGCGGAGACGCCGGCCGCAGCGGCCGCGCACCGTACCGGACCGACTCGATCCGGAAGGTCGCCACCCACGAGCCGTGTGATGACGACCGTGGTGGCGAAGGCGGCGAAGGCGGTCGCACCGTGCCCCACGTGCTTGGAGTTCAGGTCGAGGACGATGAACGACGCCATCGCCGCGTAGCCCACCGTCGCGAGTGCCAGCGCGATACCGGGACGCACCGACTCGCGGGCCAGGAGCTGCCGATGCGGAAGCCGTTCGGCCGAGCGCCTCGGATCCGGGACGGTGAGGGCAATTAGGGCACCGATCGCGGGGGAGATCGCGCAGAACGCCCACACGGCATCGAAGTGCCCGGCCTCGAACAGGCCCGACCCGATCAACGGCCCGAG
>VAYL01000033.1:6602-7091 GCA_005884305.1 Actinomycetota bacterium | reverse complement strand
GCCACGTGGCGACGGCTGACCGCGCGCCGGTCCTCCTCGTCCCGGGAACGAGCCTGAACCCGAAGGTCAACTTCTCCTGGAACTGGGAGCCGGCCCTGGCGAGGCGCGGCTGGCCGTACTGCGCCGTGGCGCTCCCGCACAACGGGATGAGCGACATTCAGACGTCGGGCGAATACATCGTCTATTCGCTCCGCAGGCTCCACGCGCGTACGGGCCGCCGGGTCGACGTCGTCGGTTACTCGCAGGGCGGAATGGTGCCGCGGTGGGCGCTTCGCTTCTGGCCCGGAACTCGCAAGCTGGTCGACGACCTCGTCGGCCTCTCACCATCGAATCACGGCACGGTCGATGCGATCCCGGCATGCGCCCAAAGCTGCGCGCCGTCCTTCTGGCAACAGCGAAGCGACTCCAATTTCACGCGGGCGCTCAACTCCCGGGCGGAGACATTCCGGCGTATCTCCTACAGCAGCATCTATACGAACACCGATGAGG
>VAYL01000033.1:0-6540 GCA_005884305.1 Actinomycetota bacterium | reverse complement strand
GCAGGTCTGCCCGAACGACACATCCGAGCACCTCGCGATCGGCAGCTACGACAACACGGCGTACCAGCTCGCGATCGACGCGCTTACTCATCGCGGTCCCGCTGATCCGACCCGGGTGGATGCCTCCGTGTGCGCGAATCCCTTCATGCCCGGCGTCGATCGATCTACGTTCGTGAGCGACTACACCCACGAGCTCGCCTACATCGGCAACGTCATCAGGACCTATCCCACCGTTTCCCGAGAGCCGCCGCTCGCCTGCTACGTGACCGCGAGCTGCTAGGAGGCATCGAAGCGCAATCCGGTCACGCGATCCGTCCTATTCACCCTCGCGCTATGCGCGATCCCGGCGCTGTGTCCGCAGGCCGCCGGGGCGCGACCGGGCACCGGTCCGCGGGAGAAGATCAACCCGTAGAGCTGTCGCACGAGGCCACCGCCGTCGCGGTGACCCAGCTGGAGGGCCACGTCCTCTGGAGTGAGTCCGCGCTCCAGGAGCAACGTCGCTCATGCGCGGCGCAGCTCGTGGAACTACGTCGTGCGCTCGGGATCGAGCACAAACATTTCCACCGCGAGATCTGGGTCCTGGTGGTTGGCGCTCATGAACGCCATGACGGTGCGTCCCGTCAGCCGTTCGATCGTCTCGACGAACCGCTCCTTCATCGTGTCCTGCCAGATCTGCCTCGCCTGACGGACCTCATACCACCTGCCCCCCTCGAACAGCGTTTGCTCGGCGGCCGTGTAGCCCTCCCCCAGGACGACGATCACCAGCTCGGGCTGCAGGTAGGTCCGGCATCGGGTCGGCCCCTTGCCGAAGTGGTCCTTGTAGAGGCGAACGATCTCGTTCGAGATGTCCTGGCGCAGCGCGCCGTTTCGCCCCTCAGCGGACTCGTGCATATCCCCGGCACCCTCGGGATGTAGCTCCTCGTCTCCCATCAGCGCTCCTTCCTCGTCGCGGCGCCGTGGTGGGCCGTGCGCCACGCCGATGTGGATCCAGGGTGCGGCGGGTCCGCGTCCGTCTCGCCTCCGGCTGTCCGAAGAGGGTCCATTCGCAGCATCGCCGCACCGAAACGCAGCGTAGCGCCGTTTCCACGCCCGCGTGAGAGCGTCGAATGGTCGTTGTGGGCGTCCTATCGCGAGTCGATTCGCGCTCGGTCCACTCAATTGGCGAGCCACTGCAGGAGCTGTGCGGATGCGTTCCGTTGCCAGACGCTGCCCTGCCGCGACCACGCGTACAACCACAATCCGGATCGCTCGTTGTCGACGAGGCCGGGGATGACCTGGATCCGGTCCTCGATCGCATCGAACGGAGTGCCCGAGTGGACCATTCCAGTCACTTCGCGCTGCGCTTCCATGAGGCCCATGGCTTCCCTCCTTTCTGGTTGGAGCCATGTACCGGACCCCAAGCCCTAGCACGTCGGCCTTGGGCTGTGAGGAATTAGGCAGGTAACCGGGGGTGTTTTGCCGCATCTTGCGGGGATTGGGTCGCCGGGAAGGCGGCGTGCCGCGGCAGCGGGAAGATCGGCGTAGTCTCTTGGGTAGACCGACCGCTCTGCGGTGGCGTGCTCGAAGCGAGACCGTCCGAGTTGCCGGCCTGCACACGATGTGGAACGGACCGCGTCCTCCCGGGTGTGGAACGGGCCGCGCAGGAGGTACACACTCATGTCGGAGCTCACCTGGCCGACCGGCGGGGGACGGGTTACTCAGGTGGTGACGCGCCGCGTGCGCGTTCAGCCGCCTCGCAGGCTGAAGGCGATCACCGGCGAGGTCGAAGCACTGCTCGATGGCTTGAATGAGGACTCTCGCCGCAGCGGTGCGCTCTTGGCGAGCGAGCTCGTCGCCCAGGTCGTTGGCCGGGTGCCTGGGTCGCAGAGCGGGCCCGTCGGGCTCATAGTCCAGATGCGAGAGGGTGTCGTTCGCCTGGTGGCGACGGGACCCGTCGCACCCACAATCCGGGCTGCCGCCCGTCACGACGCCGCAGCGCCTGTTGACCCCCTCGCCGACTGGGGGTGGTTCATCCTTGACAGGCTGTCCGATCGCTGGGGCATGGGCGGAGGCGCACGTCGCGTTATCTGGGCCGAGATCCGATGAAGCACTGTTGTCCCCCAGGCCAGGGCTGCAACGCGCCGGTCGGACGAGAGGAGCCGTGCCTGCTTCGCCGCTGCCAGCGGAGCGACTCGCAAGATGCAACCCGCGCGGTCACGCTCTGGAAGCGCTTCACGGGCGCTCAACGCGCGCACCGGCCGGGGCGTGAGCGGCGGTTTCTGCGTCGTGCCTACGCACGGGCACGGGACACCGCGATGCCCTGGCGTCCGGAGCCGGTGCAGGCACCATCCACTGAGCCCGAGCCAACCTGCCGTTCCGAGCGCAGTCTGAACATCATCCCCGCGGTGCCGTGGCGGGCCGTGGCGGGCTCGAGCAGGTCGCCTACGTCCCGCCCCTGAACGCGGCTTCGAGAGGCTTGGAGGGCCTTCTCCAGGCTGGGAAAAGACTTGAAGTGGATGACTTTGAATGGCTCAGAGCCGTCGGACGCTAGTTCGTGTGCGCCATCGCCCGGCGGGCTGAGCTACCCGATCCGCGGATTGCGGACCCACCCGCCTCCCCGTCGGCGCGCTCCGCATCATCGGCGTCGTGAACCGCCCATCCGACCCGCTCGATCAGTTGAGCGGATTGATGACCACTTCGCAGATCCGCGGAGGCGACGCGCTCATCGAGGGTGACCACGCCCCCAGGCTGGGTAATCGGCTCGCTCATCATCTTCTCGAGGGAAATCGCGCCCTCACGCTCAGCGCCTGACTCGCTCATCACGATGATTCTCGGCATAACAAACTTCCTTCCGGTGGCTGGACCCCTGGGTATCACCGGGAGGCCGATCAAGGCGTCGATGGCGATGTGAGGCTCTTGATCAAGGTAGCTGACCGCGTCCGCAGATATCGATGTGTGCGCTGATGGACGCCCGTGTTGGCTGCCGCACGGCGATTGCGCCGCCGGCCGCTCCCGACGCGCTTCCTTTTCGAGGCTCAGGTCGACTGGCTGGGTTTTCTGGCCGCGCCACTTAAGACCTTGAGCAGATCGCCCACCTCTCGCCCGTTGACGAGCGGATGACGCAGGGGCAGGTCAGACTTGACCTGGTAGCGATTGCGCCGGCCCTGCCGCTCGCGCAGCACATAGCCCTCCTCGACCAGCTCGGAGAGGATCCGGTGGGCGGCGCGTTCGGTGATCCCGACAGCGGCGGCGATGTCGCGCAGTCGGATACCCGGATCATCGGCCACGCAGATAAGGACGTGGGCGTGGTTGGTCAGGAAGTCCCAGCCGGCTGTCCGAGACCCTGACGTTGGATGTTGATTGCTAGAACGAGAATTCATGAATAGATGATACATTGGAGTTCCATTCACCGCAAGGAGGCCAGCCATGGCCGCAACCCGTACACCAGCCCTAACGCCGATCCCGCCCGCCCGTTCGGTGATGCCGCCGCCGTCACGCGTGCCGCCCGCATCGCCGATCCCGCCGGCGTCACCGATCCCCGAGCGATCGCCGATCCCGGAAGGAGCACCGCGAGCGGAGACGGGCCGATGATGATCTCAGGCGTCGTCGGTGATCGGGCCTCTGGCAACGGCTTGCCCGCCGAGCTCACCGGCGCGCTCGTTTCGCTTTGGACGCAATACGCGGGCAAGCCGCCAAGCAGGGCACGAACCGAGATTCGCGGCAACGTCGTCACCTGCGTGCTCGTTGACGCCGTTGGCGACTACCACCGGAGCATCACTCCGCAGACCGGGGACACCGTCGACGACGTTGGGAAGTTCACCCATGCGGGCTACAAGCGAGATGCCGTCGCGGCGGTCGTGAGGCTGACGCGCCAACGCGTTACCTCGTTCGTCAGCAGCCACGACCGGGCCACGGATGTCGCCACGGAGGTATTCACACTGGAGCCATCGTTCAACCGGGGAGCACCCTCACTCGTCGACAGGCGAATGGGAGGGGACTTCCGGCTCTTCACAACCCGTCTCGTCTGAGCGCTGGAGCGACTCCGATGCCAGGAGCGAGCAGAGCCCCACACGCCGGACTCATTGAGCTCGAGGCGGAGGAGCGATACGCCCGTGAGCGTTACCAGCTCTACAAGGCTAAGGCCTACGGCTCGCGACTGACGAGTGCAGGGCGCCTGCGCGAGCTCGAGCGAAGGTCAATGCTGGCCAAGAAGCGGCTCGATCGGGCAAGGGCCGCCGGCGACTATCAGGCGAAGACTCCCTCGATGCGCCGAGGTTCGAACAGGGAAATCTCTTGAGCCACCGAGTCGGGCACTCCACGCCGGACTGATCGCGCCGGCAGACGGCGCCCCGGTACTTCGCAGAGGACGACCAGGTCCTCCGCCCCGATCCTCGCGGATCCCGCCAGGTAGGGCCGGCGCCTGTCTGATTCGAGCGACCGCTCTCTCAGACAACGCGCCGCACTAGGTAGATCGCGAGCAGGACCAGGATCGTGATGATCGACACTGCGCTCGTCCTTCCTTGACTCAGGGAGCTAGTGGTCAGACCCCATACGCCTCCGGCACCGCGCCAATCCGGGGAGCGGTCGCTCGCGGTGCGAGAGCCAGGTCGTCCATGCGTCCGCAGGTCCGCAGAGGACCGGCAGGTTCTCCCGCCGATGCTCATCCCAAGTGCGCCAACATAAACAATATTTCTAGAAACTGTTTTCATGAATAGCTGATACATTGTGTGCACTAACCGCCGCCTTTGGAGCGTGTGTGTCGTCGGACCTGGCAGACCGCCAGCTCGACAGGCGTCTGCGCCAGATATGGGGGCGGCGTGCGCTGAAAGCGATGACCACCAACAACATCACCGAAGGGATCCAACTATGGGTATGCAAGAGAACAAACAGGCCGCGCAGGACGCTTACGCGGCGTTCAGCGGCGGCGACGCCGAGGGCGCGATGCGCAACATCGACGACTCGATCGAGTGGACGGTGCGCGGCGACAACGCGCTGACCGGCACCTACAACGGCAAGCAAGCGGTCGGAGAGCTGTGGGGGAAGTTCATGAGCAAGGACTTCCGCACCGAGCCGCACGACTACATTGCCGAAGGTGACAAGGTCGTCGTCCTCACCACGGTCCACCTCGACGGCGAGTCGATCGAGGACGCCGACGTCCTAACCTACAACGGCGCTGGCAAGCTCGTCGCGTTCGACACGCTCGCCGACGAGGCGGTGCCCAACCGGGTGTTCGCCAAGTAGACGGCCCTAGTCCAGCAAGCTTCTGCTTCTCGCGCAGAGCAGGAGGACGTCCTCCCTCGCGCGTCATGCCGGGCCCATCCGGTGCCGCCGGCGGATCGACTGAAGCAGCAAGGAGAAGCGCCCCCGATTTTGGGGGCGCTTCGACCGCTCAGAAGCCCTAACGAATCGGGCCCCCGCTACAAGGCCGAAGCCCTTGAAGCCGCCCGCTCTCACGCAGTCGCACCCTGTGGAGTGCAGCCATTGCCGGCGGGTGTTTGATCGCTCGGAATCGCGTCCTCGGCGCGGCGGGCTCACCCGCAGATTCTCTTCGAGGTGCCGTCCGCCCCGACACCCCAAGCCACACCGACGGCTCAAGTGTGCGCCTTCGAGGAAAAGGTCCGGTCTTTTCCGTATCTCGAGACCACCCGCGAAACCGCGCCGGCAATCGGGTGTGAGCCTCACTGCGGAAGGGCCCAGGATTGCCCTCCCGTCGCCATCAGCCAGCCGTTGCAACGGCCCACGCGGGCAGACTCGTTGGGCCATTCGTTGGGCTAAACCCCGGTGTAAATGCGGGTCTACGACGTTTGCGGTGCATCCCGGGAGTGTCGTCACACTCGGCAGCAACAAGCCACTTCTGCGGGATCGCGGCGGTTCGTGACCCTCGCTTAGCAGGCGAGTGCCTTCAGCCACTCGGCCACCTCTCCTGGGGAACGTCTTGCGGCGGATCGCCGCCGCGCATGCATTCTAGGCGCGACCGCGCTGAAGGACTACCCTCACCCACTGCCCCGGAGGGGTGGCAGAGTGGCTGAATGCGGCGGCCTTGAAAGCCGTTGACCGGCTCCGCCGGTCCGGGGGTTCGAATCCCTCCCCCTCCGCTTCTACGCACACGAGGACAGACATGTGGTGGCGTCCGGACCGAGCAGCCTGGTGGATGGCGCTCCCGTTCTCGCTCGGCTCGGCGATGTTTCTGGTGCCTGCGCTGGCGGCGCTCGCCTCGTCGGCGAGATGGATACCGATCACCTTCTTCTCTGGCTCGATCTTCTTTACGAGCGCCGCGCTGGTCCAGCTCGTAACGGCGGCCGAGCTGCCGCATCGGTTTCAGGCGCGGGCTCGTCGCCGGCCGCTACGACCGCGCGCCTGGCTGCCGGCGACCGTCGATTGGCTGGCCGCGGCGATCCAATTTGCGGGAACGGTGATGTTCAACATCAGCACGTTCGCGGCCATGCGCATCGCCCTGACGGCCCATCAGGCCAACGTGCGTATGTGGGCGCCCAACGTGGTCGGCTCCGGGTGCTTTCTGATCTCCAGCGTGCTCGCGTTCGCGAACTCGGAGCATCGCTG
>VAYL01000032.1:6032-8443 GCA_005884305.1 Actinomycetota bacterium | reverse complement strand
CCGCGACCTCCTCGTCGCGCGTCTGGCGGAGTGCGTCGGAGACCCCGTAGTCGTCGGCCGGGACCTGATGTGAGCGGATCGCGGTTCCCATCCCGTACTCGTAGACCATCGAACGGGCGATGTCGGTGACGCGCTTGAGATCGTCTGAGGCGCCCGTGGTGATCTTGCCGAACGTGATCTGCTCCGACACGCGGCCCGCCAGCAGGACCTTCATGAAGTCGATCAGCTCCTCGCGGGACTTCAGGTAACGGTCCTCCTGGGGCAGGTTCAGCGTGTATCCGAGGGCCTTGCCGCGGGGGACGATCGAGACCTTCTGGACCTTGTCGACGCTGGGCAGGAGCTCGGACACCAGGGCGTGACCGGCCTCGTGTGACCTTGCGCGATTGAAGGCCGGCGACGACGCGCTCGAACGCGTCCTCGAAGTCGGCCTGAGTGATGAAGTCGCGAGAATTGCGGCCGGCGAGGATCGCCGACTCGTTGCAGAGGTTTGCGAGATCGGCGCCCGTGAGGCCGGCTGTGTGGCGGGCGACGCGCTCCAGGTCGACGTCCTGGCCGAGCGGCTTGGAGCGGGTGTGGACGCCGAGGATGTGCTCGCGACCGCGCATGTCGGGCGGCGGCACGAAGACCTGGCGGTCGAACCGGCCCGGCCGCAACAGGGCCTTGTCGAGCTTCTCGAGCATGTTCGAGGCGGCCATCACGATCACGTTGTCCCGCGCGTCGAAGCCGTCCATCTCGACCAGCAGCTGATTCAGCGTCTGGTCACGCTCGCCGGAGATGTCGGAGCCGCGGTGCGCGCCGACCGCGTCGAGTTCGTCGATGAAGATGATCGCCGGAGCGTGGTCGCGCGCCTCCTTGAACAGCCGCCGGATGCGGGCCGCGCCGAGGCCCGCGAACATCTCGACGAAGGACGACGCGGACTGGCTGAAGAACTGCGCGCCCGACTCGTGCGCGACCGCCTTTGCGAGGAGGGTCTTACCGGTGCCGGGCGGGCCGTGAAGCAGGATGCCCTTGGGAACCGTCGCGCCCAGCGCCTTGAACTGCCTCGGGTGGCGCAGGAACTCCACCACCTCGCGGAGCTCATCCTTGGTCTCGTCGACGCCGGCGATGTCCTCCCAGGTGATCGCGCTCTTCGACCGCGGGCTGATCTCCTGCGGTTTCGTCCGCGGCATGAGCTTGAACGTGCGCCAGATGAAGTACGCGATCAGGCCCATGAACACGAGCATCGCGACGGTGCTCAGCGTGTACAGGTCCCAGTGGAGATCGAGCCCCAGAAAATTGGCAGCCGGAATCACGTGCGTAGAAGGTATCGGCAGTCTCAGTCCACCCCTGAATGAGACGTGTCGCGGCCCTCGGCCCGCAGGATCTCTCTGAGGGCGGCGGATCCAACCTCCAGCTGGTCATCAGTGGGCTCGCGCGTGGAGAGCACCCGCTGGATCTCGTGGCCCGCCGCGTGGATCATTCGTCCGACCGCTGAGTCGGGCGAGCGCTCGGCGTACGCGAAGAGCTCGACTGCGACGGACACGCTGGCCACGGCGGCTAGGGCCCGCGCGGCGGGCTTCGGCCTCTCGATAATGCGCTCGACGAGGACCTGGCCGGCCACCGAGAGCGCGAGGAGTGGCAGCACGAGGTTCGATCCGCAGCGCTCGTGCTCCTTCGGGGCGTCGGACGGGTCCAGGGTTCCGCGCTCGTAGGCGCCGATCGCCTTGTGCTCGACGCCGTGGTAGGCGGCGAGGTCGCGATCGCGCAGCGCCGTTGCGGCCGGCAGGAACCCGAGCGTCGCGATCAGCGCCTCGCGAGCCAGGGTCGTCGGGCCGAGGCGCCGAATGGCGCTCGAGACCGCCGCGGTGGCGAGGCCGATCGCCAGCACCCTGGAGTCCTCGATCGGCAGGCGCGCGCTCGGGAGGTTGCGGCGGGCGACGGGGACCACCGCGAACGCCTCGGCGAGCCGCAGGGGCCCGCGCACGAGTGGCATCGAGCCCAATGGTCCGCGGGCGAAGCTCGGCTTGGGCCCCGATGCGACCTCGATCGACCCGTCCGGGGTGCGGGCCGCCGCGGCCCACGAGGTGGGGCCATGGATCAACAGGCCGTTTCGGAGCGCCATCCCGCCGAGACGCAGGCGCTGCTCGGGCCCGGCGCCGTTCCCGGGCGCGTTGACAACGCGCTCTGCAGAGGCGCCGTTGCCGCCGCCGGTCACTCCAGGACCCGCCGGATCACATCGCGGTAGAAGCGCTCGGCGAACTCGATGTCGGCGACGGCGGCGCGCTCGTCGGCGCCATGCACGAGGGGAGCCGCATCCAGCAGCGACAGCTCGCGCTGCGGGCAGAACCCGTAGACGGTCGCGGCGTCGAACGCCTTCCGGAACCAGTGGCTGTCGCTGAACCCGGCCATCACGATCGGGACGAGCGTCGCGC
>VAYL01000032.1:0-5987 GCA_005884305.1 Actinomycetota bacterium | reverse complement strand
CCACCACATGCTCGACGAACTCCAGCTCAAATCCTGCCGCCTCCTCTGCATCGCGTCCGGGGGCGGCAGGGTCACTGGGACTCCCGAGGATCGCCTCGGCCTGACGCCTGACCTCGTCCTCCTCGACCCCCGGCGGCACCCGGCAGTCGACGAGGGATTCGGCGCGCGACGGAATGACGTTTGCCTTCTCGGAAGCCCGTGCTTGCGTCGGCACGAGCGTGACGCGGAGCATCGGCTCGAGGAGGTACGCGACGACCTCGGGAGCGCGCTCGCGCAGGTGCTCGACCGCCTCGTCCAGCCCGTCGGGGTCCGCGCCGACCTCGTCGCCGCTCACCGTATAGGCGAACTCCACGGCCTCGGCGGTCGCTGTGAGCTGCGGCTGCGAGCTCAAGCGCTCGAGCAGTGGTGCCAGCTTCAGGAGCGCGTTGTCGCCGAGCGCCGGCACCGACGCGTGCCCGGCGCGTCCATGGGTTCGGACAAGGAAACGAAAGACACCCTTCTCGCCGACGCACAGCGTGTAGAACCGGCGGCCCTCGACCTCGAACGCAACGCCGCCGCCCTCGTTCAAGACGTAGTCGCACCGGACGGCGTCCGGGTGCTCGCGGCAGAGCCACTGGGCGCCGGCATCCGCGCCCATCTCCTCGTCGGCCGTCGCGACCACGAGCAGGTCGCCGGATGCGGGCCGCCATCCCTCACGGCCAAGCGCCGCAGCCGCAGCCACCTCGGCGGCCACCTGGTCCTTCATGTCCTGCGCGCCGCGGCCTCGGATCTGTCCGTCGACCACGTCGCCGGACCACGGGTCGAAGCTCCACTCCGACGGCTCCGCCGGGACCGTGTCGACATGACCCAGCAGGCACAGCGTCTTACCGGGGCGCTCTCCATGTAGCCGGGCCACGAGGTTCGGCCGTCCGGGCTCGGCTGCAAGGAACTGGCACTCGAACCCAGCCTGCGTCAGCGGCTCGGCCAGGAGCTCCTGGGCGGGCTCCTCGTTGCCGGGCGGGTTGACCGTGTTGATGCGGAGCAGCCGCTGAAGCAGCGCGACGGCGTCGGATCCCTCCACGGTCGCGGCTGCGCCCTCTTCCTCCACGACATGGAGGTTAATCAGACCCACCTGTCGCCGCCCGCCTCGGGGTCATACTGGACTCGTGGAGCGACTTTTCGACACCGGCGAGGAGCGGCGGCAGCGCACCAGCGTGCCGCCGAGCGACGCGCCGCTTCCCGTGCGGATACGCCCCCGCTCGTTGGAGGAGCTCGTCGGGCAGGAGCGCCTGCTCGCCGAGGGCTCGCCGCTGCGCATCGCGGTGGAGACCGGGGAGCCCCATTCGGCGATCTTCTATGGCCCGCCCGGCTCGGGGAAGACGACCCTCGCGCGCATCATCGCCGAGGCGGCACGGGGCGCCTTCGAGGAGGAGTCGGCCGTCAACGCCGGACGCGCCGAGGTGCGGGCGGTGATCAAGCGCGCCGATGAGCGCCGCCAAGCCTCAGGCCAGCCGACGATCTTCTTTCTCGACGAGATCCACCGCTTCAACAAGGCCCAGCAGGACGCGCTCCTGCCCGCCGTCGAGGAGGGACTCGTGACCCTGATCGGGGCGACGACCGAGAATCCGTATTTCGAGGTCAACTCGGCGCTCCTCTCGCGGGCGCAGATCTACGAGCTGCAGCCGCTCGAGGCCGCCGACATCCGGCGCCTGCTCGACAGTGCACTGAGTGATCCGGAACGTGGCCTCGCCGATCCCCCTGAGGTCTCAGACGAGGCGCTGGAGCTCCTTGCCGGGCGCTCGGACGGCGACGCGCGCGTGGCGCTGTCGGCGCTCGAGCGGGCTGTGGAGACGGCGCGAACCGCAGGCCATGGCGTCGACCTGGACACTGCCGAGGAGGCGCTGCAGCGCAAGGCGCTCACCTACGACCGCGCCGGCGACCGGCACTACGACTACATCTCGGCGTGGATCAAGTCCACGCGCGCCTCCGACCCCGACGCCTCCCTCTACTACCTCGCCGTGATGCTCGAGGGCGGCGAGGATCCGCGCTTCATCGCGCGGCGGATGGTGATCCTGGCGTCGGAGGACATCGGCAACGCCGATCCGCAGGCGCTCGTTGTGGCCAACGCCGCGGCCGCCGCCGTCGATCGCGTAGGCCTTCCCGAATGTCAGCTGAACCTGGCGCACGCGGCGACGTACCTCGCCCTGGCGCCGAAGTCGAACGCGTCTTACGTCGGGATCAAGCGCGCCATGGCTCACGTCCGCGAGCACGGCGCGCAACCGCCCCCGCCGTACCTGCGCGACGCCCACTACTACGGCGCGCGCAAGCTCGGCCGGGGCGTGGGCTACACCTATCCGCACGACGAGCCGGGAGGCGTCGCGGGCCAGCAGGTGATCCCCGAGGGGATGGAGGAGGAGCGCTTCTACGAGCCGACCGACCGGGGATTCGAAGAGGAGCTGTCACGTCGCCTCGAGGAGATCCGCCGCCGCTTGCGCCCCTCCTAAGAAACGAGATCGCGGACGATCCCGGCTGCGGGACGAATGTCGTCGATCCGGGCCACGGATTCGCCCGCGTACAGGGGACCCGCTTCGATCAGATTGTCGCCGCGCCCTTCCGTGGCCGCCGCGGGCCCGAGCAGCGGCATGCCGGGGCGTTGCCTTGCAGCGAGCCGAGCCTGGACGCTTGGCGGCACCCGCGAGAGCACCGGCGCCGTGATGCGGTTCGCGGCGCGCAACCAACCGGGGCCGAGCGGGTCGGATCCGAGCCAGCGCGAGGTCGCCGCGTTGGGGATGACCCGGTGCGGGGCCGGCCAGCCAGCGCCGAAGAGCTCGGTGAGCACGGTCTCGTGGGCGCCGACTAGGCGCCGCTTGTACTCGGGATGGGCGCCGCTCTCGGCGCTCATGAGGAAGCGGGTGCCGGCCACTACCGCATCCGCCCCAGCATCGAGGCGAGCGCGCACGTCGTCCGCTTCCGCGATGCCTCCGGCTGAGAGGACCGGGAGCTCGCCAAGGGCGACCCGGAATCGCTCCAGCAGCTCGCTGGCACTGGTGGTCCCTCGCACGTGCCCACCGGCCTCGACTCCTTGGGCGATCACGGCATCGGCACCCGCCGCCCGGGCGGCCAGCGCCTCCTCCACGGAGCCGCACTGGTGGATCCAGACGCCCGAGGTGCGTCGCCTCGGAGTTCCCCAGAACGTCACGACGACATCGGCCTGCCCGGCAGCTTCCCAATCCCCCGACCGCGCGAACGGCAGCAGCAGGTTGACCGCAAGCGGCCTTTCCGTCAGCCGCCGCGCGCTGGCCAGCTCATCCGCAAGCGGCGCGCGACCGAGCATGCCGATCGTGCCAAGTCCGCCGGCCTCCGAGACAGCGGCCGCGAGCTCCGGCCCGGCGAGTCCGCCTCCCATCCCCGCCTGCACGATTGGCAGCTCGACTCGGATGCGCTCAAAAGCTTGGATCAACGGACAAGCGACGCTACCGTAGGCGCGGCGTGCGACAAAGCCGGCGCCGATGGAACGGAATCTGAGTAGAGCGGGAGAGCATATGGCCGGAGTTCTCGCCTGCGGGCGACGCGATCGCCTTCACCCGTGAGCTTGACGATGGAGCCTCCTCCGAGGTGGTCGTGGTGAGTCTGGCGCCGAATGGCACTCCCACCGGTGAGGAGGTGATCGCCGGCAGCCTCGGCGAGGCCGCGAATGCTCCGACTGGTCGCCAAGCGGCAACCGGCTCGCGTATTCGTGTCTCCGGCTGAAGCCGTCGGTCGGGAATCACGACATCTGCGTTGCCCCCGTGTCCGCCCCGCACACTCAGAGCATTCATGAGCGGCCCCGCCGAGGACGCGTTCCCCGCCTTCTCGCCCAGCGGCGGCAAGATCGTGTGGCAGGTAGGAGACCCGCAGCGCTCCGACACGGAGCTCAAGGTGAAGAACCTCTCGACCGGCAACGTTTCGACGGTCACGTCGGACCCGCTGGTCGATGAGGAGCCCGACTGGGGCGTCGGCTAGCGCCGGCTCATAGAATCCGCCCCGTGGGGCAGCTCGAGTCGTTCAACCCGGCCACCGGGGAGCTCGTCGGGACCGTCGAGACGATCAAGCCCGAGGACGTTCAGGGCGTCGTCGACGACGTCGCCGAGGTCCAGCCCTTCTGGGGCCAGCTGTCGCTCGCCGATCGGGCTCGCTACCTCCGCAGGGCCGCCGATGTCCTCGTCGAGGAGGTCGACGAGGTCGCGGAGCTCTTAACACGCGAGCAGGGCAAGCCGATCACGGAGAGCTACACGATGGAGGTCGTCCCGACTATCGACGTGCTTCGCTGGTGCGCCAGCGCCGGGCAGAAGATCCTCGCGGACGAGCAGGTGCGCATGGGGCAGGCGCTCTTCCTCACGAAGCAGGCGAAGTTCACCTACCAGCCGATGGGGGTCGTCGGCGTGATCGCACCGTGGAACTACCCGTGGTCGATCCCGTTCGACGAGGTGGCCATGGCCCTGATGGCCGGCAACGGCGTCGTGCTGAAGCCGGCGAGCCTCACGCCGCTCCTGGGTGAGCGGATCCGCGAGACCTTCGAGAAGGCCGGGCTCCCCGAGGGGCTCGTTCGCGTCGTCCACGGCGGCGGGGCGATCGGCTCGGCGCTCTGCGAATCCTCGGCGCGGAAGATCTTCTTTACCGGCTCGGTCGAGGTGGGGCGCAAGGTCGGCGAGCTGTGCGCGAGGCAGCTGAAGGGCTCGGTGCTGGAGCTCGGCGGCAAGGACCCGCAGATCGTCTGCGCCGACGCCGACCTCGCCAACGCGATCTCGGGCTGCGTCTGGGGAGGGTTCGCGAACGCGGGCCAGACCTGCTCGGGGATCGAGCGCACCTACGTCGTCAAGGAGGTCGCGGATCGCTTCCTCGACGGCGTCGCGCGACGGGCCGCCGAGCTCTCGGTCGGCGACCCGATGGAGTGGGAGACCGAGATCGGTCCGATGGCCTCCGACGACCAGTACGGCGTCGTCACCGACCTGGTCGACGATGCGCTGGGCGCCGGGGCCGAGCGGGTCGCCGGCGGCCCCCGCGAGGTCCCGGGCTTCAGCGGCAAGTTCATCGCCCCGACCGTCTTGGCGGGCGTCGAGGACGAGATGCGGATCATGAAGGAGGAGATCTTCGGTCCCGTGGTGCCAATCGTCGTCGTCGACTCCGAGGAGGAGGCGCTGCGGCGGGCCAACGACTCCAATTTCGGCCTCGGCGCCTCCGTCTGGACCAAGGATCGGGCCAAGGGCGAGCGGATGGCGAGGCGGATCGAGTCGGGCATGGTGTGGATCAACGACCACTCCTACACCCACGCCGCCTGCCAGTGCTCCTGGGGCGGCGTCAAGGAGTCCGGCCTCGGCCGGTCCCACTCGAAGTTCGGCTTCTATGAGTGCGTGGACATCAAGCTCGTCTCCTGGGAGCCCGGGGTGACGCGCGACTTCTGGTGGCAGCCTTACGACCGCACGCTAGGGCAGGCGGTCCGCGCCTCGGCGCGGCTGCTGTACGGCCGCAACGGGCAGCGACTCAAGGCGCTGCGTGAGGGTGGCCTGCCGCTGCTCCGGGTCGGCGCCCGCACCCTGCGCAAGGACCGCTAGCCGCCCCGGTCAGGGGTTGAGGGTGACCGGCGGCGACCAGCCGCTCCGCTTGCTCACCCTCCGGCGCTCCGAGCGCACCTCGAGCTTGTAGGTGTGGCGATTGGGGTTGAAGTTGACGGGCTTGTCGTTGCGGCCGAAGTTGGCCTGGAACTTGCCGGTGTCGTTCTTCCAGGTCTTCCATCTCCTGTGGTCAACCCGGTAGCGGACGTCGAATCGGGAGCCGGTGCCGGTACCTGAGTTCGCCCACCGGACGAGGATCTCGCCCTGGAGCGAGTCGGGGACGGTGATCGGACGGACCCTGACCACGCCGCTCATGCCGCCGGAACGAGAGCCGTGGACCTCGCAGAAGTAGTGGTAGGAGCCGGCGGAGGCGCTGATCGTGAAGTTGATCGTCCCGGTGGTCGGGTTGCCGGAGCG